>JAGBYS010000204.1 GCA_017628675.1 Tidjanibacter sp. | reverse complement strand
TTACGGCCGGCAAGTGGTTCTACTCGCCCAATGGCTCCCTCAACTCGCTCGACTATGCACCCAATCAGACCGACTACTACCTTATCTTCGATATGGAGCAGGGCGAGTATGGCAAGACGCTAATTATGAAGGATTTTCTCTATCCCGGTACGGAGTTGGAAGTGAGGTACGATAGCCAGACGGGTGGCATTGTGGTGCCCTTTGGCTGGACGGTGCTCTCCTACGATGTATTCCTCTACCTGACCCTCGTGTCGGATCGTCAGTTCTCCTACGCTGCGGGCGAGGTGAAGGCTACAATCTCGGACGATGGCGATGCGCTCACATTCGATATGCCCACCGTGAGCGGCTTCAACTATGTCGGCTTTGGTCTGTGGACCTACAACGACAACGGTGCCAAGATCGCTCTGGGCTCGCAGTATCGCCCCACAATGTTCCCTATGGGCCCCATTGTGCTGAAGAAACAGGAACACACACAACAATAAGTTGCTTAGATGAGTATGAAACTACGCAAGATGATATATTGCGCCGCACTCGCTCTGGGTGTGGTGGCTTGTGGCGAGGAGCCCGCAGTTGAGATTGTACCTCCCGTGTCGGAGGGCCGTCTGACGCTGGATGTAAGCTCCGAGAGCGCTATGCTGACAATGGCCGATGGTGGTGCCGAGGGCGCTGTCCTGTTCCGCTCCAGAGGCGGAGAGGTGGTGATTGATGTGGTGACCAACCAGGAGGAGTGGAACTTTGAGGTGACCGAGGGCCAGGAGTGGCTCCAGGCAGAGGCCGACGACTTCTTCCTCACGCTCAAGGCCGAGGCCAACAAGGGCGAGGAGAGCCGCACGGCAGCAGTCGTTATCAGTGCCAACAAGGGCTCCGAGGTGGCCGCTGTGGAACTCTCCGTTTCGCAGAACCACGCAGGTGTGCCTGAGATTGCCGTGGAGAGTGGTGCACTGAGGATTAAGGCCCACACCCAACTCTCGCACATCGTTGCCGTGGAGAGCAACCAGGACGATTGGACCTTCGATGTGACCTGCCCCTGGCTGCTGGTGGAGAAGTGCGACCAGGGCCTCCGACTGACCGCCGACGACAACAAGTTCCGCGAGGCTCGCACCGCCGATATCGTGCTCCTCACGGGCGAGGGCCAGAGTGTTGCTACGGATATGCTGAGGGTGAGCCAGGATGGCGACGCCTTCATCATTCTCTCCTCCCACAATGTGGCCGTAGATGATCAGGGCGGCCAGAGGAGTGTGGTCATCACCACCAACCCCGAGTTGGAGTGGGACATCATCTCCGACGGTAGCAGTTGGTTCTCGGCCAAGAAGGGCGAGGGCGAGATTGTCGTTACCGTGGAGTCCAACGCCAATGGTCTGGAGCGCTTCGGCTCTCTGACAGTCACCGTGGGCGAGGAGGACAACAACTACACGACCACTATGAAGGTACACCAGATTGGTAGCGATACGGATGAACTCATCTATGAGGTGGAGATCCTCGAGCCCGACTATGAGATTGTGGCTGCTCCCGTGCTGACCCTCTCGACGGGCGGCACCATCACCGTGGATTGGGGCGACGGATCCGAGATAGAGACCTTCGACAGCCGTCGTGGTACGCACACCTATAAGACCCCCGGCCTCTACACCATCTCCATCACGGGCGAGGCCAAGTCGCTGGAGTTTAGCGACGGCAGTAGCTTGTGTCCCGAGCTGAAGAACATCATCTCGTGGGGTAAGCTCGGATTGACCAATGTGGCAGATATGTGCTTGGGCTGCAACAATCTGGAGAGCATCCCCAACGATGTGGCAGGCTCGTTCAGCAATGTCAAGTCGTTCCTGGGTGCGTTCTCGTGCTGCGAGAAACTGAAGGAGATTCCCTCGGGTCTGTTCCGCTATGCGACCCAGGCCAAGAACTTCGAGGACTGCTTCAGCCACTGCGCCGCCATCAGCGAGATTCCCGAGGATCTGTTTGCCAACTGCGTGGCCGCCGAGCGTTTCATCTACACCTTCTACGCCACCGGTACGGGTATTGTTGTAACAAGCCAGACCCTGCCCAACTTCGAGGAGGTGAAGGCACAGGTGCAGCAGGGCCGTCTGACCAAGATTCCCGCAGGGCTCTTCCGCAACTGCCCCAACGCTCTGCGTTTTGAGTATGTCTTTGGCGCAACCGCCATTGAGGAGGTTCCCTCAACCATCTTCGCCAACAACTCACAGGCTACCATCTTCACGGGTGCCTTCTCGGCCTGCGTGAACCTCACTAAGTTGGCCCCCGATTTTATGTACAACGCCACCTCGGCAACCGACATCAAGTATATGTTCGCGGGCTGCGACAGACTCAAGGATCTGCCCCTGGGTATGTTCAAGAACAACTCGGCGGTCACCAACCTCGAGTATATCTTCTTCAAGACAGGCGTGGAGAAACTCTCGGCAGGTATGTTTGAGGGCCTCACGGGTGTGAAGACCTTTGGTGCTGTGTTCTACGACTGCAAGAACCTCACCGAGGTGGAGGAGGGACTCTTCGACGGACTTACGGCCGTCAAGTCGTTCCGCTACTGCTTCTCGGGCTGTGAGTCGCTGAGGGAGATTCCCGAGGGCTTGTTCAGGGGTCTTACGACCGCCTACGAGTTCGTATCCACCTTTGAGGATACTGCCCTGGAGAGCATCCCCGAGAATCTGTTTGCCGACGCAAGGGATTACTCCTCGGCCGACTTCTCCTATATGCTGGCAGGGTGCAAAAACCTCAAAACCGTGCCCGCCGGCCTCTTCAACAAGTTCACCACGGTGACCTCGCCAGGCTTCAAATACTGCTTCTCCGAGTCGGGTATTGAGAGCATCCCCGCAGGGTTGTTCTCCAAGAATGTGAAGGTTTCGACCGGCTTCGAGAATGTATTCTACAACTGTAGCGAGCTGAAGACCATTGAGGGCCCCATCTTCCCCGAGTCCTCGAGCGTGTCGTCGCTTGCATACACCTTTGCGGGCTGTACGGCTCTGGAGTCGCTGCCCGAGGGTATGTTCGACTCGATTGCCGCCTCGAAGACCAAGTTTACGGCAACCTTTGCGCTCTGCACCTCGCTCAAGAGTCTGCCCAGCGGCCTGTTTGCCAACAACACCTTGGCCACCAACTTCACCAACACCTTCAACAGCTGTACGGCGCTGGAGGAGATTCCCGCCGACCTGCTCGGCAACAACGAGAAGGTGACCTATGTGACAAGTATGTTCGAGAGCTGCTACTCGCTCAAGACCGTCCCCGAGGAGCTGTTTGCAGGTTGCCCTGCAATCACCAGCTTCGAGGCCACCTTTGCCCTCTGCAAGGGTCTGGAGAGCGTTCCCGAAGGCCTCTTCTCTGCCATCGGCACCAAGACCTCGAGCATCACCTTTGCCGAGTGCTTCTTGGAGTGTGAGAGCCTCAAGAGTGTGCCCGCCGGCCTCTTCGATACGGTAAGGCGCATAAGCTACATCGACAGCTGCTTTGAGGGCTGCGTGTCGCTCACGGGCGAGTCGCCCTACACCATCATCACTGCCGAGGATGGCAGTGAGCAGAAGGTGCATCTGTATGAGCGCACAAGGGGCACAGAGTTCCCCAATGCGCCCGTAAATGCCTCGGCACACAAAGCGTGCTTTAAGGGGTGTGACAAGTTGGACGACTGGGAGGCTATCCCCGCCGATTGGAAATAAGAGCAAACAAAATCGTGTAAGTGACTATGAAAAAGTACATTATATATCTCTTTGTGGCTATGGCGCTTGTGGGCTGTGAGAGCACCCCTGCCGACATCCTGCAGGCCGAGCCGGACTATGCAACCGTCAACCTCTCCTCCTCGTCGGTGCTCATCGCCGAGCAGGGCGGCCAGAAGACCATCTTTGTGGGCACCAACCGCACCGAGATTGAGGCTCTCTACGATGCCGACTGGCTGGATGTGAGCGTTGAGGGTGCCGCGCTGACCCTCTTTGTGGATGCCAACACCACGGGCCAGAGCCGTAAGGCTGTGGTGGATGTGGTTGCGGGCGACCGCCCCGATGTGGCCAAGGTGCGCCTGAGGGTGGTGCAGAGCGGCGAGGGCACCACAACCCTCTCCGAGGAGGCTACGGCCAACTGCTATATGGCCAAGACCGAGAGCTCCTACCTCTTCGACGCAAGCGTGAAGGGTAACGGCAAGGGCGACGGCAGGAGCAACTACATCGACCGCTATGGAGTGGAGATTGAGGGTGCGGCCTACGCTTCGCTGGTGTGGGAGTCGACCTACGACGGCGACAAGACCCGCAGCACCAAGATTATCGACGGCGAGCCCATCTACATCCCCGAGCAGAGGGTCATCTACTTCGCCACAGGTGTGAGCGAGGGCAATGCGCTGGTGGCTCTGCACGACGCCGAGGGCAACATCCTCTGGAGTTGGCATATATGGGTGAGCAACGATGCTGTGACCACCTCCAAGGCGGGTGCGCTGGAGTGGATGGACCGCAACCTGGGCGCAATGAATAACACCGTTGGCGACATCGCCAACCGAGGTATGCTCTACCAGTGGGGCCGCAAGGAGCCTTTCCTGCCCTCGCCTGTGGAGTACCTGAGTGTGCCTATGCACCGCTACGACGAGAACTACAACCTGCTGGAGACGGAGGAGGAGTTCTACGCCATCCAGGACGAGATTGAGGCCGCAAGGGTCATTATGAATGTGAATAACTACCAGACGGGTGATGGTGAGGCTGAGTGGGAGTATGTGGGTCATCTGGCCCCCGTGGCGCTCACCGCCCCCGGCAATATCGACTACGCACTCCAGCACCCAACAACCGTGCTGAGCTGCAGGAACGACATCGCCATCGGCGAGTATGTCTTCGATTGGTTCCTGGTTATGGACCTCGAGGGTGCTGGTGCAACAATGCAGCAGGCCGACTCGGAGCTGTGGGGCACAGCCAAGGCCGGCACCGACTATAAGACCATCTTCGATCCCTGCCCCGTGGGCTATGTGATGCCTCCCAAGGGTGCCTTTGGCGACCTGCCCGACGGCTACGCCTGCAGCTATGTGAGCGACGAATGGAAGGTGGCAGACCACGGTTGGGAGTGGAGTGGTGGCAACGGCGACTACTTCCCCAGCAGCGGCAACCTGGATGTGTCGGGCCTCATTGGCGAGACGAGCGAGAAGATGCTCTACTGGAGTGCCGAGCCTATGGGTAGCGGCTCTCAGGGCTTCGGCAAGGCTGCCACACTCTTTGTGGCCTACAACGATGTCTACTATGGCGTCTATCCCCTTATGGACCCTGCCGAGGGTGCTTCGTGGTATAGCTACGGTGCGCGCTGCTATGCGGCCTCTGTGAGGTGTGTGAAGGAGCAGAAATAGCGAAAAACAAACAATCAAATATCAATAAAACACTAAAAAAACGATGAAGAAAACATTTTACACACAGCCTACCATCGACATCGAAGATGTTGTGGTGGAGAGCGGAATCGCAACATCGCCTGGTGATATCTATGGCGACTATGGTAACCCCGGCCAGGACTCGGAGTATATGGATCCCGACTATGACCTCTAAAATCTTGTTTGGACTATGAAAAAGATGATGAAAACTTGGGCCCTTGTTGCAGTAGCTGCAATGGGCCTCACCGCTTGCCAGAACGAGATTGACGAGCAGATCGAGGCAAATGACACCGTGACCGTAACTCTTGTTGACGAAACCGACAGTACCCGCACCTCCGTTAATACCAACGGCAGTGAGCCCAAATTCAGCTGGGGCGACGAGGAGACTTTTGCCGTTTTGGAGCAGACTGACGCACTCGCCCAGGCCAAGAGCGTGACCTTTGCAAAGGTGAGTGGCAAGGCGCAGATTGATGCCGAGTTTGCTGTGAATGGTGGCAAGAGCGAGTATAAGTATGTGGCCATCTACCCCCAGAAGGGCTTTATTGATGGTTCGAGCCTGGAGAGCGTAAGCCTCTCGCTGCCCGCCAATCAGACTATGGCCACTGACTCCTACGACCCCGCTGCCGATCTGATGGTGTCGAAGGTTGTTTCGACCGACGCACAGCCCACCGAGGCCCAGATGGTGCAGTTCTACCGTATGGCTGCTGTTGCCAAGTTGACCCTTAAGAATTTCAATCTTGAGCTTGGCGACCAGGTGAAGAGTGTGATCTTTGCTGCCGATGACAAACAGCTTGCAGGTAAGATTACCGCCAACCTCTTGAATCCCGAGGAGTACACCGTGGCTGAGGGTAGCAGCAGCGTGACCGTTGCGACCACCTCCAAGGATGTCTACTTCACCCTTCTGCCCACCACTCTTGAGGCAGGTAACACCTACTCTGTCATTGTATTGACCGACAAATACCTCTATGTGAAGAAGGGTGTCATCCCTGCAGATAAGTCGCTCGAGTTTGCGGCCGGCAATGTAACCCGCTTTAGTGTGAATATGTCGGACATTGCTCCCAGCGACAAGTGGGTGCTCGTGAAAGATGCTTCGACCCTCAAGCAGGGTGACATCGTGACCATCGCAGCAAAGAACTACAACTATGCGCTGGGCAAGATGGCTAACAACTATCCTCTTGCATCGCAGACCGAGGTTGTTAAGGTAGGCGACTATCTCTACCACCCCGTTGCTACTGCTTCGACCTCTGTGGATAATAGGCTTCAGGCCCTCACTCTGATGCAGCGCGATAGCTCCAAGGCTGCTTTCGACTTCTACAATGGCGAAGACTACGATGGCGACACCTCGGTTGGCTTCATTTTCGCTAACGGCTCCAACTACTCGCCCAAACTGCAGTCCTTCTGCGATAAGAACACCCAGTTCGTTGTGAGCATTGCAGATGGCGCGGCTACTGTTGAGGCGAGCCAGATCGAGAAAAGTTACAAATGGTGGAGGTACTATCACAGTACTTCGGCATCTTCTCGTAGGTTCGACTGCACGACCTCTGTTCCCACCGGTAACTATCAGATTTGCATCTACAAACTCGAGGGTGGCGTAGGTACCATTCCCACAGTGGCTGCCAATGTTACCGTTCCTAAAACAAATGTAGTAATTGCCGAGGAGGGCGCTGCGGAGGCTACCGCTATCAGCGAGGTTGTATTCAACTATGTTGGCGACTGGACCATCAAGGTTGAGAGTGCAGAGAAGTGGCTCAATGTAGCTTACGATGCAACCAAGGGTCTGACCTATACCGCAGAGGTAAATACCGGTGCAAAACGCACCGCAACCGTTACAATCACCGCAACCCTCGAGGGTGAGGATGCTCTCACTTGGAGTTTCACCGTTCTCCAGAAGGGTGCTCCCCAGGAGATTAGCATTGCTGACTTTGCTAAACTTGCCAAGGATGAGAATTCCACTTATAAACTCACTGGTAAAGTGACCACTCTGGCAACCTCAAGCTCTTCTGCTTATGTTTTGAGCGATGAGAATGGCAATGTTGCAAACATCAAGTATCTGTATACAGAGGCTGGTGAAGCCGTTTGGGGACACGATGATTTTGAGGTTAAGTTGGGTGACATCTTGACCGTTACAACTGTTCCTATGGGTAGCAAGAATGGCGGTAGCAGCTCTTATCACTCTACCTACAAGGGCTATTACAGGTTGGCTGTAGATCCCGGTGTTGCTGCAGACTATACCGGCGGTGTTGTTAATATCTCGGTGAAGACAAGTAGCCACGGTGTTGTGACTGTGCCCACTACCGAGGTTGAGGGCTCAATGGCTGAGTGTGACTTTGCAGAGTTCTCCTACTCGGGTGGCGATGTTGCAACTGTGACCTTCGCCAGCGAGAATACCACAAGTGATGCACGAGAAGTATCCGTAACCTTCACCTATGGTTTGGCTTCGGCTACCGTGGTTGCTCAGCAGGGTCTTAATCCCGCCAACAAAAAAGGCTATGAGCTCGTTACTGACGCTTCTACCCTCGCGGCTGGCGATGAGGTTATCATTGTAGCGAAGAATGCAGACAAAGCGATTGCTTGCCCCACTTCAACATCGGCAACCTCGTACACCGTAGCGGCAATTGAGAAAACGGGTAATGTAGTATATGATGCAGAAAAGGCAGGTGCATTGGTATTTACTCTTGAAGACGATGGGGACGATAAATCCACTACTATGGCATTGAGCTTTACCTATAGTGATGGTACAACTCGTTATCTTAGTGCAACCAGTAGCACTGGATTAAGGTCACGAGATAGTATTAATGATAGTGCAAGATTTACAATTGACATAACAGATACCGTAGCAGCTATTGCATCTCCTAATAAACAAGTGTATTTCAATAGCAGTACAGGTACAGCTTTCTCTGCAAACACCTCAACGAATAGCAATGTAACTAAGGAAGCTAACTTTGTTTGCATCTACAAGAAGCAGAAATAGGGTAGGGCAGAGTTTTGTTGAATGAAATTTGCAAAGCGTTATGAAACTTGTGAAACATTTGGCTTTGATGGCTATGGCGGCGGTGGCTGCCATAGCCTTCACGGCCTGCGATGAGCAGCCACAGACTCAAGAAGAGCACAAAAACCCAAACCTCAATCACGACCTCACTCTCGTGGTGGACATCGAGAGCGTGACCTTCCAGTCCGCAAAGGTGAAGGTGACCCACAACGGCTCCTCGACTGACACCTGGCTCGGCTTTGTGACATACAAGGTCGATCGCAGCGACCGTGAGCTCATAGAGGAGCAGATTGCAGCCTTCAAGGCGGGCGAAAACACCTCCTCGCTCCACGCAAGCAAGAGCTATGTGCAGGTGCTCGCCAACCTCACGCCCGACACCCCCTACAAGTACATCGCCTTCGGTCTCTCCGAGGAGGGCGAGGAGTATGGCAACTACGGCGTGCTGGAGTTCACCACTCAGAGCCTCGGCGGTAATCCCGGCGGCGGTGGCAACACCGGTGGTGGCGAGATCATCAACGGTATGAGGGAGAACAGCGCCTGGAGTGTGGAGTACATCGGTGCGGGCACCCTCTACGAGGAGGAGTACGACAACATCGTGAAGGTGACCAGCGTCGACAACAACCCCTATATGATGACCGTTGTTTACGCCTCCGAGTGGGATCCCACACAGCTGCGCGACCTGGCCGAGCTGCTCGTGGATAGCACCGTGGCCTATGTCGAGGAGTTCAACTCCTACTACGGCACCTCCTACACGCTGGAGGATATGCTCTTTGTGGGTGACGGCTACGACGCCTTCAACCTCTATCCCGGCTACTATATGGCCCTGGCTATCGGTGTGACCCCCGAGGGCGCCGTGAGCGGCTACTACGCCGTGAGCGATGTCTTCGAGGTCAAAGAGCAGGTGGCCTCGGCTGCCTTCCGTGCTTGGCTCGGCAACTGGGATGTGGTCGGCAATAACGATGTGACCTACAGGGTGAACCTCTCCAATGGTCTGGCAAACAAGTACTTCTATATGTCCTACTGGGAGGGCGATATGGACTTCGTTGTGAAGGTGGACTACAACGCCGACCTCGATGCGCTCTTCTTCTACTCCCAGACCATCCAGGAGGAGGTGAACTTCGGTGACTACGGCTACGGCAACCTCTACTTCTACGGCATCGACCGCGAGGGAGGACTCTACACCAATGAGCGCGGCGACTACGGCATCGCCATCGCCGGCATCCTCGACGGTGGCCAGAGGGCCATCGTGCGCTACGAGGACGACTCGGTGCAGGGCTACCCCTTCTTCGACTATATGCAGTTCATCGCCGACATCGACGGTCAGTACTTCCGCCTGACCAACGCCGAGCTGCTGCAGATGCCCGCGGCTATGAACCCCGCAGGTGGCCAGATTGCTGTGTCGCCCAAGGTGTCGCGTGAGCCCGAGGCGCTGCGCACCTCGCTCCGCAAGCCCGAGCGCGTCTTTGGCGCCTACCCCTGCGCCTTCGGCCCCGTAGGCCTCTAATTTTTTGACACAAGGTCGAGATGGGTGTTATGCCCACCCCGACTCCAGACTGTGATAGAAACCACCCCCGAGAAACCTCTGTGCGAGGCCTCGGGGGTGGTTTTTTGTGGCGTGGCGTGCGTGAAAAGTTGTGTGGAGTGGGGCACCGAAGAATAATTTTCAAAAAAAGTTTACATTTTTTTTGGTGGGAAGAAAAAATGCCCTATATTTGCACCCGCAAAACG
>JAGBYS010000203.1 GCA_017628675.1 Tidjanibacter sp. | reverse complement strand
GCTCTCGGCGGCAGACCTTCAGACCCGAGAGCTCAGGACCGACTATCTCCCCTCGTTCCGCTACCGATACGACGACTACCTTCAGTTCTCGCCTCTGGCCATTACCTATGGTCTGAAGCTCTGTGGCGTTGAGGGGCGCAGCTCGTGGGAGCGACTTGCCATTTCCAACGGCCTCTCCACGGGTCTGATGCTCTCGACCGTCTATGTGGTGAAATATGGACTCGGAAGGCTCCGACCCGACGGCTCCACCCACAACTCCTTCCCCTCGGGACATACGGCTATGGCCTTCACGGCGGCAACCATCCTGCACAAGGAGTATGGTACCACCCTCAGCCCCTGGTGGAGTGTGGCGGGCTACTCGCTGGCGACCGTCACGGGCATCTCGCGCTCGCTCAATAACCGCCATTGGCTCAGTGATATAGTGGTGGGTGCAGGTGTGGGTATTCTCTCCACCGAGCTCGGCTACTGGATCACAGACAAACTGCTCGGCACAAGGGGAGTCATTCTACCCAGCGACGAGTGGGAGCCCGTGCGCATAGGCAAAAATCCCTCCTATGTGGGCATAGGCATTGCCCACAATGCACTCCTCTACGACGCCGACCGCTATGAGCGTTTGGCCCCCTCGAGCATCGGTTTCGGCATTGAGGGCGCCTGGTTCTTCACCCCCTCGGTGGGTGTGGGTGGCCTCTTGAAGGTGGGGCGTTATGCCGACATTGTGGAGCGTGGCCTGGTGGAGGGAGCCACTGTGAGCGAGCCCAAGCCGCTGAATAGCACCTCTGCTATGGTGGGCCTCTTCTACAACCACTCTCTGGGCGAAAGGCTCCATCTGGGTGCTAAGGCTCTGGCGGGCTCTTCGCGTAACCACCGCCTCAAAAACACCATCATTGACAACTACGGCCGACAGGTGGCAACCATCGAGCACGACAACACCGAACATCTGACGGCCACCGTGGGCCTCTCGCTGCGCTATGTGGTGGCCGACAATCTGGGCCTCAGGCTCTATGCCGACTATAACTACATCCGCACCGACTACACCCTCACCCCCATTCCTCAGTATGAGATCTGCCCCGAGGGGGTAGCTCCATCGACGGGAGCACAGGCTCTCCGCTATGGAAGCGGCCCCATAAGTCACTCGGGATATCAGCGCCCCCTCACCTTCGGTATAGCAGTAGATGCGCTGTTGTGGTAGGACCACAGAACAATGCCTATGCCCACGAATACCAACAGCGTGAAGAGCAGGATGGTGGGCGTTATGGAGTCGAGGCGCAAGGCGGCCGAAAGGGCTATTGCTGCAACGGGTTGCAGGTAGCTGAAGATGCTCGTGCGGAAGGGCTCAATGTGGCTCAGGGCGTAGTTGTAGAGCCCATTGGGTAGGTATGTCAAGAGGCAGAGGATGACCACAAGCGACAGGGTGGCTCGGTGGTCCCAAGTGCTAAAGTCCCACTCCAGGGCACGAGAGATGCCAAAGGGGAGCACCACAAGCGTCGAGGTGGCATAGACCCACAGGAGGACCGTTGCGACATTGTATTTGGCGAGCATCCCTTTGAGAAAAACCGTATAGAGGGCCGTGGCGGCTACGGCACAAACAATCAGCAGGTCGCCCTCCACTGTAGAGGTGGCCCGAGAGGAGTGGTCGCCCATAAGAATCACAGCCACCGCCCCCGAAAGTCCCACCAACAATCCCAAAATGCGTATGGGTGTGAGGCGGTCGCTACCCCTTGCGACCGAGAGAATGAGCACCACAAGCGGTCCTGCAGCATTGATAATCGAACCATCTATGGGCGAGGTGCGTGCAAGGCCCATCATCAGCGCCCCCTTATGGATGACACCCAGAAGCAGACCGGCAACTATGAGGGTAGGGATATCTTTGCCCTCAACCCTTCCCACACGCCCCATAAAAGCAGGAATGAGTGCCAGCAGAGCCGTGGCCAAAAGTGCGGCGCTGAGCAGCACAATGGGTGGCATATAGTGGGGCAGGAGTATGTGGTAGAGCGGATAGTCGGTAGCCCAGAGCAGATTGCAGGCAAGCAGAGCAATGTAGGGCCAGAGCGTTGCCCGAGGGTGGCCCTGTACGCCGTGTGGCAGTGTGGTCTTTTTCATAGGTCTGTGAGGTTGTGGTGTTACACTTGGAGTCTTGGAATGTAAAGTGCAACTTTTGTGCCCCTCGGCACAGACCATTGGGTTACTTCACGCTCACCTTGGGGATGTCGCTCCAGCGGGTGGTGTAGTGGGGCGACTGGTTGTCGCTGGAGCTCTTGATTTTTCCGCTGCCCTGAACGGCAAGTTTAATCGTGCCGGCACCAAAGGTGGCGTTGATGCTATCCAGCGCCGAGGTTATCTTCTGCTCCCTCTCGATGGCCTGAGGGTCCTCAAATAAGGAGCGCATAACCTCCCTCTCGGGGATGATCTTGGTGGCTATAACTCCCGCCTTTTTATAGCCATAGCCGCTTCTGAAGAGCCGTTCGGTGGCGTGGACAGCCTCGGCAACTATTGTGCGGTGGTCGGAGGTGGGGGTGACAAACGAGGCGATGGTGTTGGAGTAGGCCTGGGGCAGCGACTCCTTGAAGCGATTGGTGTAGGCAAAGATGACCATCTCGGAGGCGACGCTTCGCTGTCTGCGCAACTTTTCGGCCACAGAACTTGCGAAGTTGGCCACTTGCTCCTGCAACTCCTTTACATCGTAGATCTCGCTCGAGAAACTGCGTGAAACGCAGATGGATTGCTTGGCCTCGAAACCATCCTCGAACTCTATGCACGGTATGCCACGAAGCTCGTTCCAAGTCCTGAGGCCCACAATGCCCAGCAACGCTTGGACACTCTGACGGGGCAGTTGGGTGAAGTCATAAGCCGTGTGAACCCCTCTGGCCTTCAGCTTGGGCGACGAGCGGCGACCAATGCCCCACACATCCTCAATGGGGAACTTTCGGAGTACCTTCTCGATATCCTCAGGGCGGTGCATATAGCATCCTCCGCGCAACTTGGGGTACTGTTTGCACAGTTTGGAGGCTATCTTGGCGAGGGTTTTTGTGGGTGCAATGCCCACCGATACGGGTATCGATGTGAGCCTCCAGCATTGGGCCGAAATCTCCTTGGCGTAGGCGTCGAAGTCGATGTTGTTGATTCCGCGCAAGTCCAAGAAGCACTCGTCGATAGAGTATGCCTCCAGCGAAGGCGCATACTCCTCCAGCACCCAACGCACCCTCTGCGACATATCGCCATAGAGGGCCATATTTCCCGAGAAGACCGCAACATTGTGCCTCTGGACAATATCCTTGATTTGGAAAAAGGGAGCACCCATCTTGATACCCAGGGCCTTAGCCTCGTTGCTTCGTGCCACAGCGCAGCCGTCATTGCTCGAGAGAACAATGATGGGCCTGCCCTGCAGGTCGGGGCGAAAGACTCGCTCGCAGGAGGCGTAGAAGTTGTTGCAGTCGGCCAGGGCAAACATATATCTATTTTGTATTAAGAGTTATCCTATATTGAGATGGCGTCACTCCTACTTCTCGCTTAAACAGACGACAAAAATAGGGCGTTGTCGAGAAGTTCAACTCTTCGGCAATCTGCTCGATAGTGAGGCCCGAACTGCGCAGAAGAAGTTTTGCTTGCACAGTAACCGATCGATTTATCCAGTCGCTTGCCGTTGTGCCACTCGCCTCAAAGACTAAGCGGCTGAGGTATTGGGGCGATATATTCATCCGCTCGGCATAGAACGGAAGG
>JAGBYS010000202.1 GCA_017628675.1 Tidjanibacter sp. | reverse complement strand
TCCATCCGTGAGGTAACCTCCGAGGACAAGATGGTTGAGCGACTGAAATAGCGCACCACCCAATGGAGAGAACACAAGAGCGCCCCAACAATATGTGTTGGGGCGCTCTTGTGTTCTATGTGTTATGAACTAACGGCGATGGGCCTTGAGGGCCTCAATAAACTCCTTGTTGGCTTCCCAGAGGTGCTCGGTCTGGAGCCAGAGTTCGCGTGCTTGTGCCTGGCGCGAGGGGCGCTCGGAGGAGATGTCGGCCACATAGCGCTCATCGGCGGGGTGCTCCTCGGCTCTCCACTCCTCGAGATAGGCGGTGTGGTAGCGGCCGAGGGCAGAGAGCTCCTTGGGGTCGAGCTTGCCGCTGCGCAGAAAGCCGCTCCAAAGGAGCAGTATGGACCTCTCGGGGCTCTTCTCCGACAGGTCGGGCACAATGTCGTCAAACGAATCCCACTCCTGCATTGCCACATAGACAAAGGCCAGAAGGGTGGTGGCCTCCAGGTGGTCGTCGCCGTCCACATCGAGCACCAACTCGAGTTGTGCGGCGGCCATCTCCCAGTCGCCAACGAGGAAGAAATCCACAGCCGAGAGGTAGGCGAGGGTTATGGCATCTCTGGTGGCGCCATCCTCCCAGTCGAGCTCCAGGGGCTCATCCTCGGGCAGGAGTTCCACGAGGCTCTGCACGGCCTTAAAGCGTATCTCGCACGCCTCCTCGAAGTTGCCGTTCTGCTCCGCCTTGGCTGCCCTGCGCAGGGCAGCGGAGAAGTTTACATCGCCTCCTTTGGTCTCCTCGTCGTGGAGGATGCGGAAGCTCTGGTTGAGGGTGGGTTGAAGACTATTTTTTGCCATAGGTGAAGACTTTTTTGAGCCTAAAGGCCGAGATTGCGATGGTGAGCACAGCGCCCAGCGAGTAGGCCACAAAGCGGTTGCTGAGGCCACACATCAGGGGCGAAACGAAGATGTAGCTCGAGCAGACATAGGTCATAACCAGGGCTGGGATGAGAGCAATCCAGATGTTCTTACCCTTGTGGTGGAGCCATACGGTGATGGTCCAGAGGGTGAAGACGGCAAGCGCCTGATTGGCCCAGGCGAAGTAGCTCCAGATGGTGCCGAAGGGGAGCAGCAGGATGATGCCTAAGCCCAGCGCAAAGATGGGGAAGCATATCCACAGGCGCTTGGAGATGCTCTTCTGCTCAATGCCGAACATATCGGCAGCAATGAGCCTTGCGCTGCGGAAGGCTGTGTCGCCCGAGGTGATGGCACAAGCCACCACACCGAAGACCACGAAGTAGGCGAGGGTATGACCGAGAGTTGAGGTGGCAATCTTGTCGACCAGCACGGCCGCCTTGCCGCCATACTCGGCGATGGCACCATTGAGCCCCTCGACACCGCCCCAGAAGGCCATACCGATGGCGGCCCAGATGAGAGCGATGACACTCTCGGAGATCATAGCGCCGTAGAAGACCACGCGGCTCTCGTTCTCGTTGCGCATACAGCGCGCCATAAGTGGCGATTGTGTGGCGTGGAAGCCCGAGATGGCACCACAAGCAATGGTCGTGAAGAGCATAGGCACAAGCGGGAATCGCTCGGCGTCGGCCTTCATATTCCTAAAGCCGTTGAACTCGGGGATGAACTCACTGTACTCGGTGAAGAGCGCCCAGAGGATTCCGACGGCCATAAATATCAGCAGACCGCCAAAGAGGGGGTAAATCTTGCCGATAATCTTGTCGATGGGGAGGATTGTCGCCACCAGGTAGTAGACCAAAATAAGGCCCAAAATAATCATCAGAAGGGTGCTGAAGGTGTGGCCTGCGGGGCTTTGGAATGCCACCTCGGAGAGACCCGGGGCGCTAATGCGCTCGGCGATGAGCTCGGCGGGCTGCGACATAAAGACCGCACCCACAAGAATCATCAGCGCCAACGAAAACCACCTCATCACGGCCTTGGTGCCACCGCCCAGATACTTGCCCACAATCTCGGGGAGGCTCACACCGCCGTTGCGCAACGAGATGACGCCCGAGAAGAAGTCGTGCATTGCGCCGAAGAGAATGCCGCCGAGGGTAATTCACACAAAGGCCACAGGACCATAGGCCGCACCCAGGAGAGCGCCGAAGATGGGGCCCAGACCTGCAATGTTAAGTAGCTGAATAAGAAAGGTTTTCCAACGGGGCATAGGGATGTAGTCCACGCCGTCGAACATCGTTTTGGAGGGCACATCAGTGGTGTTGCGGATGCCGGCCACACGGTCGAGATAGCGACCATAGAGGAAGTATGCTGCCACGAGCAGTGTAAGACACACAAGGAAGGTAATCATAGTACTTATTGGGTTTAAATCAAATAATGCTCAAATATACAACTTTTTTCGCCCACTCTCCCCCTTTGGCCCCATAAAAACCTTTGCGCCATAGCAAAAAGTGGCCCTTTGGGGGTAGTTTGGGGTCCCTTGTTGCCTGCGCGAGGGCTTGTGGTGTAGAAAACAAGAGCCGACCCTTTTGTGGGTCGGCTCTCTGTATTGAGCGATTTATCTATCGCCTAATTACTCCTGCCAAGTGAGTTTGACATTATCCATACGAGGAGTCGATGTCGAAGCAGTAAAGCGCAAGCTGATAGTCTCCGAACCCGAGGGAACGCTAAAGTCGTAGGAGTAGGTTGCCACGGTATTGCCAGCAGGGTGGGCCGAAACACCAATCTGGGTCCAGGTAGTACCATTGTCTACGCTATACTCGGTAGTGATACCCGAACTCTTGTAGGTCTGCAAGAACGAAAGGTTAAGGTCGGTTTTGCCGTGGAGTTTGATGCCATTAACAGTCACAACGCCACCTGCTTTGAACCATACGAACAGATCGTCCATACCAACAATAACAGATGCAGCCTGACGGCTCAATGTCGAGTTTTCGTCGTGGGTGTAGTTTACATTAGCTACAACGCCGTCATACACGGTCATACCACCCTTGTCGTAGGAGTCCCACCTTGCGGGGGTAAATGTGGTGTTGTTGGTACCAACCTTATCGCTATCTTTGAAAGTACCATTGAAGGTATCCGAGTAGAGGTGGTCGGCATAAACAACCTTATAGTCATAAACAAGGGATGCGGTGTTGTAGGTGCCGGCCTTGAACTCGATGTCACTTGTGGCGGTCTTCTCAACAACCTGAGTGCCGGTAGAGGTCTCGATGGTCATCTTGAGGGTCTCGCCGGCGTTGAGGGTGAAGGGAGCAGTTACCATATAGAAATCTGCACTCTGGCCAACAGCCAACTCCTCACCATCCTTAACGGTCAGAGCACGCTCGCTGAAGACGCCATTTGCTTTGTTGACATCGATAGCAGGCTCATCTGCGGTGAGGTCAATCCAGAAGGTACCAAAGGGTTTGTTGTCGCCACCACCATTGAGGGTGAGTTTGGTGATAACGGTGGGCTTATCCGAGTCGTTGGTAACGGTGAATTTGTGCAGAACGGCAAGGTGCTTGAGAGTCATAACGGGCTCGCGAGTATCCAGAGCCTTGCCCACCAAAAGATCGGCGCTCGAGATGTGGGTGGTGGTGTTATAGCCGGTCTGGGTCTGTGCACCAATGGGGAAGTAACCATCCTCTTTCGACTGGCCTTTGGGGGTAACCAGCTCCACAACATTATTAGAGGAGCGCCAGGGGCATACCACATACCAATCGTAGTTTACGCCATCCTCAAAGGGAACCTCTACATCCTCGCCGGCAACAAATACGCCGGGTTGTGCCACTGCTGCTTCGCCCTCGCCCTCTACCTTTGTGAAAAAGTGGAGATTACCGGAGTAGTCGGCAGTACCTGCGGGGGCATTGAATACGGCAAGTTGGTCGATCTCGGACCACGATACTTTGAGGCTCTCGGGATCAAAGATGGTGCGGGTCTCGGGGAGGTTGGCGCGGAGTACGAACTCGGTGGGCTCGGTGGGCTCCTCCACAATGGGCTCATCGGGAGTTACGGGGGTGTTGTCCTCAATGACAGGCTCGTTCTCGCAGCCTACGGTGGCGAGTGCCAGAAGTGCGGCACCCAGAATCATAAATGTCTTTTTCATATTGGTTTGCTTTTTTAAGGTTTTTTCTTCTTTTGTGTGTGAGGGAATCTCGGAGGGGACTACCACCAATTTGTATTGCCCTCTTCCCAATCCTCGACGGTGTTGTTCTCGAGGTTGATAGCTTCGCTAACGGCAATGCCCTGCTCGAGCATCACATCTTCGCGCTCCACGGCGGGAGCTTTGTAGCTCTTTTTCATAGTTGTAGTTTATTTGATGATTTTGAAATAAGTTTTCAGACCATTCTGGCAGTCGGTGCCAAGCCAAAGGGTATATTTGCCCTCCTCGACAGCCAAAACCATATCGCGGTTGTGGAATGCCAGGCGGCCAACGGGAAGCTCAAACTCCACCCTGCGACTCTCGCCCGCCTTCAGAGTAACCCTCTGGAAACCCTTGAGCTCCTTCATAGGCTGGGTAACCGATGCGGTCTTGCGGCCCGTGTAGAGCTGAACAACCTCGGTGCCATCCACCTCTCCCGTGTTGGTCACAACGATGCTCACGCGGATTGTGTCCTCGGCCGTAACTGCCGTGTTCTCAATCTTGATGTCCGAGAGCTCGAAGGTGGTGTAGCTCAAACCATAGCCAAAGTGGAACAGAGGCGAGGGTGCAACATCCAGATACGACGAGGTGTGACCCATAACCGACTGATAGGCCTCACGAGGAATGTTGTCCAGGTTACCCTCGGTGCCTTTGGCGCGGTGGCTGGTGTGTTTGTGGTTGTAGTAGAGGGGAATCTGACCCACATTGCGGGGGAAGGTCACGGGAAGTTTGCCCGAGGGGTTGGCCTTGCCGAAGATGATGTTCGACAGTGCCTGACCGCCCATAGTGCCGGGGTGCCAAGCATACAGGATGGCGTCCGAAATCTCCACCTGACGAGCAATGGTCAGAGGCCTACCAGCCAGGAAGACCGTAACCAGAGGGGTGTCCACCTCGGCCAGAGCCTCCAACATCTCGGCCTGTGCGCCCTGAAGGTCGAGCGACGAGAGAGAGTGGGCCTCGCCCGACATCATCTGCTCCTCGCCCACAAAGGCCACAACAACATCTGCCTTGCGAGCAGCCTTCTTCATCTTCTTGAACTCGGCTGTGGATTTATCTCGGGGGTGGGTGAGGCAGGGGATGTACTCAATCTGCACCTTCTCGCCCCACTCCTGCTGCATCGCTGCAATGGGGGTTACGGTGTGGGTCTTGTCGCCATCCAGAGCCCAGGTGCCCATCTGGTCATAGGGTGCGTCGGCCATAGGACCAACCACGAGCACCCTCTTCACCTTCTCGGGAACGATGGGCAGAACGCCGCCCTCATTCTTGAGCATCACGATACTCTCCTCTGCCAGGCGACAAGCAGTCGCGAGGATGGGCTCGGAGTAGATGTCGCTCTGCTCGGGGGTGCGGGCATAGGGCTGCTCGAACAGGCCGAGCTCCATCTTGAGCTTCAGCACACGGCGCACAGCCTCGTCAAGAACGGCCATATCCACCTCGCCACTCTCGATGAGCTCCTTGAGGTGCAACAGATACGACCTCGAGGACATATCCACATCACAACCCGCCTCGATACACTGGTGGGCAGCGTCGCGTTTGTCGTGGGCTACGCCGTGGGGGATGAGTCCTGCAACCGAACCCCAGTCGCTCACAACAACACCCTCAAAGCCCCACTGCTCCCTCAGGAGCTCTGTGAGCAACCATTTGTTGCCCGTCGAGGGGAGGCCGTCGTTGTCGTTGAAGGAGGTCATAATCGAAGCACAGCCATTCTCCACACAGGCCCTGAAGGGGGGAAGATAGACATCCCTCAGGGTGCGGGGAGGAATACTTGTGGTGTTGTAGTCGCGGCCACCCTCGGCGTCGCCATAGCCCACAAAGTGCTTGGCACAAGCCGCCATAGAGGTCTGGTCGGCGAGCGACTCGCCCTGATAGCCCCTCACAACTGCCGAAGCAAGCCTGCCCGACATATAGGTGTCCTCGCCAAAGCTCTCGGCAATGCGGCCCCAGCGAGCATCGCGGGCAATATCCATCATAGGCGCAAAGGCCCAGCGGATACCCCTCTCGGTAGCCTCCAGGGCGGTGTTGCGTGCCGCAGCCTCAATGAGCTCCTCGTCCCACGAGGCAGCCATACCCAGAGGAATGGGCAGCACGGTGTTGAAGCCGTGTACCACATCGCGCGCAAAGAGCAGAGGAATACCCGCAGGGCTCTCCTCGATAGCGATGCGCTGCAGCTCGTTGGTGACGGCAGGGTCTACGATGTTCATAATGGAGGAGAGGGTGCCCTCTCGCACCTCTTGTTTGATCTTCTCCAGGTCGCGGCGACCGTCCATCTGGTTGAGCTGGCCGATCTTATCTTCGATTGTCATCTTGCTAAGCAGCTCCTCGACCCTCTGGTCGATGCTCTCTTGTGCAATGGCGCACAGGGGCAGAGCCGCAATAAGTAGTGCAAATAATCTCTTCATCTAATATCTCTATTGTTTTTTACTGCTGTTTAACCAAAAGGATGGCGTCGGCACGCATAGTGGCGTCGGCTGTGGCATTGGAGATAACCACCGACACAGAGTCGCCCTGCTCAAAGTCATAGGTGCCCAGAAGAGCCCAATCGCCCGAGGTCTGACCCAACACGCCGAGCTCGTCACGAGCGAAGGTTATGTGGTAGGCCTTCTCGCCCGAGAGAATGTCGAATGTGGTGGAGGAGGTGAGATTTTTGTTGGAGCTCTGGTAGCTGTAAATGGACCACTTGCCCGCATCGGGGATTGACTCCACACCAAAACTTACGCTCTGGGGAGTGGAGGTGGGTGCCAACTCAAGGAACGAGAGGCCATAGCCACCACGACCACGCCTTACCCACTTGCTGTCGGCCAC
>JAGBYS010000201.1 GCA_017628675.1 Tidjanibacter sp. | reverse complement strand
GCATTGAGTAGAGTTGAAAGTTACTCCATTTTCCCTGGGCTTTTTAACAGGGGGAGTGAGTAGATTACACTAAAAGTTTTTGGAGCAGCTTTTTACAAAAAGCTGCAAAAGAAGATTAGACTAAAAATAGATTATGAAAAGATTGGGTTTGTTTATTGTCGCAATGACAATGATGATGCTTGCCGGCTGCGAGGAGCAGATTGGCGGCACAGCAAATGGCTCCAACACCCTCAGCGTGCCCTTCTCGTCCAAGACTATCGAGGCGGGCAGCGGCTCCTTTGTGGTGAATGTGGAGAGCAACATCGATTGGACCATCACCAGCACAGCCGACTGGCTCAAGACCAACCGTGGCGAGTTCTCGGGCTCGGCAGGCGTGCTCTGCACCTACCAAGCCAACGCCTCGACCAAGAGCCGCAGCGCAAAACTCAACATCGCCCCCAAAACCGCAGGCGAAGGCTCCAGCCACTCTATTCTGGTCATCCAGAATGGCACCGAGGATAGTGGCAACAACGGCGGCAACGGTGACAACGGTGATAATGGCGACAATGGCGATAATGGCGACAATGGCGATAACGGTGATAACGGTGATAACGGCGATAACGGCGATAACGGCGGCAATGACGACAATGGTGGTGGCATTGTGACCAACGGTGGCACACGCCACGCAGGTTGGGCCGAGCTCCCCGCCGAGGAGAATAACCCCGACTACTACTATGCCTACCATATGATTCCCGACAAGGGCAACGGCAAGGTGCGCAACTTTGCAGTCTGCTACTCGGAGGATCTGGGTTGCCCTGTGTGGGTGGCCTCGCCTATGCACTCCTACTACACCGCCAAGAATACAAGCCGTAGCGACGCCTATGGCCCCGACCCCGAGATTCCCGCAGGCATTCAGGTGCACAAGAGGGACGGCTACACCCGTGGCCATATGCTCGGCAGCAGCGACCGTCTGGTGAGCCGTGGTGCCAATGTGCAGGCCTTCTACTACTCCAACATCGCTCCCCAGCTCTCCTCGGGCTTCAACACCGGAGGTGGCGTGTGGAACAACCTGGAGAGCTACTGCGACGGCCAGCTCTGTAGCGACACCCTCTATATGGTCAACGGTTGCTACTGGGAGAACTACAACAAAAAGTCGAGCGGCACGGTAATCCCCACCCACTACTACAAAGTCCTCCTGCGCACCAAGAGTGGCAACACGGGCAAATGGGTCATCAACTGCTCGGAGAACGAGCTTAAGTGTGTGGTCTTTATGGTGGAGCACAACTCCTCGCAGCACCAGGTCAAGCCCCACCGCGGAATGATGATGAGCGTGGCCGAGCTGGAGGAGATGACGGGCCACACCTTCTTCCCCAATGTGCCCAACGCACCCAAGGATACCTACAACCCAAGCGACTGGGGACTGTAGAGAATTCAGAATGCAAAATTCAAAATTCAAAATTATATGAAGCGTAATATTTTTGTACTCAGCCTGCTGGCGGCGATGGTGCTCTCCATCTCCTCGGCCTCGGCACAGAGCAAGCGCTACACCGTCTTGTTCTACAATGTGGAGAACCTGTTTGACACCATCCAGGACCCCACAATCTACGACACAGAGTTCATCCCCTCGGGTGTGAAGGAGTGGAACTCCACCAAGTACTACAAGAAGCTCGACAACCTCGAGAAACTCTTCTACTCGGTGGCACAAGAGAACAAAGCCTACCCCACCATCATCGGTGTGAGCGAGGTGGAGAACCGCAATGTGCTCGAGGATATCGCCTCGATGCCCAAACTCCTGCCCGCCGGCTACCAGATCTGCCACTACGACGGCCCCGACGCCCGTGGTGTGGATGTGGCATTCTTCTATCGCCCCGACCAGTTCAAGTATGAGGGCAGCGAGTCCATCAAGGCCAACATTCCCGGCGCGAGGAAGGGTTTTCGCACCAGGGACCTTCTTACGATGTGGGGCAAGATCGACGGCGAGGATTTCTTCTTCGTGGTGAGCCACTGGCCCAGCCGCCGAGGTGGTCAGAACTCGTCGGCCTTCCTGCGTGAGGGCCTCGCAAGCCAGATTAAGGGCATCTGCGACTCGGTGCGTCAGGCAAACCCCGCAACCAAAGTGGTTGTTATGGGCGACTTCAACGACGATCCGGGCGACAAGAGCGTATCGGAGAACCTGGGCGCAAAACTCAAGAAGAACAAACTCCAGAGCGGCGATATGTTCAACCCCTTCTGGCAGATGCACCGCGACGGCTACGGCACCCTGGTTTACAACGACCTGTGGAACCTGTTCGACAACATCGTCGTGAGCGACAACCTGGCAAATGCTCCCGAGGGCACGCTCGCTCTCTGGAAAGCCAAGAAGGCTAAATACTACGGCAACATCTTCAAGGCCGAGTTCCTCTTCCAGAAGGAGGGTCAGTATAAGGGCTACCCCCTGAGGACCTATGTGGGCAACAACTTCCAGAACGGTTGGTCGGACCACCTGCCCGTCTTCATCCACATCGTGAAGTAGGCTCCCCCCCTCCTCACCGAAAGATGCAAATCAGAGAAAAGAAATAAACATACAGAATTAACAAAGCACTATGAAAAGACTACTTTTGGCTATCCTCCTTGTTGCCACCACCCTCTCGGCTGTGGCACAAGAGAGTGTAAGTACAATCACGGGTAAGGTCGTTTCTCGTGGTGATCGCAGCCCCATTGAGTTTGCAGATGTGACACTCGAGGCCAGCGGTCTTATGACGCAGAAAACTACCACCAATGCTACTGGTGAGTTCACCTTCACCGAGATTCCCTTCGGTCAGGCTATGCTCCTCGTGGAGGCTACCGGCTATCAGCTCTCGTCGATCAATGTGAAGGTCGACAGGGAGCTCAAGGATCTGAACTATATCTCGCTCACCCCCGAGGCTACCGCTTCGAGCGACTTCTTGCTCGACGATGGCGCCTTCGTGGAGTTCGATAGCGATATGTCCAACGACTCGCAGTCGACCCCCGTGTCGCTCAGCGCCTCGAAGGATGTGTTCAACAACATCGCAGGCTACAAGTTTGGCGCACTGAGGTTCCGCACCCGTGGCTATGACCAGAACACCGAGATCATCTACCTCAACGGTGTGGAGATGACCGACGCCAATAGCGGCAACGGCACCTGGTCGCTCTGGAGCGGTCTGAATGAGGCTACCCGCAACCAGGAGTCCACCTACGCAACCTCGATTGGTACCAGCGGTGTGGGCGGCATCAACGGTACGACCAACATTCTGGCTCGCGCCTCGCAGATGCGTCAGGGCTTCCGCACCGGCTTCGTTACCTCGAGCGGCAGCTACCGCCACCGTGTGATGGCAACCTATGCCAGCGGTATGCAGGACAACGGTTGGGCCTACGCAGCAAGCGTGTCGGCTCGTCTGGGCGGCAACGACTTCGTGGAGGGTGTGACCTACAACGCTTGGGCATACTTCTTCTCGGCCGAAAAGCAGTTCAACAAACGCCACCAGCTGGCCTTCACCTTCTTTGGTGTTCCCACCCAGAGGGGCGCACAGATGGCAGCCACTCAGGAGGCCTACAGCCTTGCCGACAGCTACTGGTATAACCCCAATGTGGGTATGCAGAACGGCCAGCTCCGCAACGCCCGCGTGAGGAGCTACCACGAACCCGTGGCTATGGCCAACTGGTTCTATACCCCCAGCGACAAGACTAAGATCACCGCTGCCGTGTCGTATCGCTTCGGTCAGAACGGCTACTCGGCACTCGACTGGAACAGCGCAGCCGATCCCCGTCCCGACTACTACCGCAACCTGCCCAGCTACTGGAACGCCAAGGGCGATATGACCCACCAGATGATGCTCGCACAGGCTTGGATGGAGAACCGCGAGAAGATGATGTACATCGACTTCGACAAGCTCTACAACATCAACTACAACTCCAACGCCGCAAATGGCGACAAGCCCACAATGAACTACGAGGGTACCGGCATCGAGGAGAGCGTAGCGGGCCAGAACCGTTCGCGCTACATCATCTCGGAGCGCCACACCGACCAGAGGGATCTGCGCATCAAGTTGCAGGCCGACCACACCATCAACAACT
This sequence comes from Tidjanibacter sp., assembly GCA_017628675.1. Taxonomy (GTDB): domain Bacteria; phylum Bacteroidota; class Bacteroidia; order Bacteroidales; family Rikenellaceae; genus Tidjanibacter. The sequence goes on along the minus strand of JAGBYS010000201.1, from coordinate 2,447 downwards.
ACCAGACCATCTCGGGTGGTATCGACCTTCGCAAGAACCGCACCGAGTACTACACCTCCATCAAGGATCTGCTGGGTGGTGACTACTGGGTGAACATCGACAACTTCGCAGAGCGCGATATGCACGCCTCGGCAGATCGCGAGAAGAGCCTCAACGACCTGAATCGCTCGGACAACTACATCGTGCGTGAGGGCGAGAAATATGGCTACGACTACTACGCACACTCGATGGTGGGCAAACTGTGGGGTGCCTACAACCTCCGCTTCGGCAACTTCAAGGTGGCAGCTGCGGGTGAGGTTTCCTACACCAGCTTCTACCGTGAGGGTCTTTACCGCAAGGGCCTCTTCGCCGACAACTCCTTCGGCGAGAGCGAGCACCAGAACTTTATGGGCTACAACCTGAAGGGTAACCTCTTCTGGGAGCCCAATGGCGCCAATAGCATCCAACTCTCGGTTGTGGCACAGCAGAACGCTCCCTACTTCCAGGATGCATTCGTGTCGCCCCGCACCCGCAACACCGTGGCTCCCAACCTGACCACCGAGAAGGTACGAAGCCTCGACTTGGCCTATAACTTCAAGGCTCCCTGGATGCAGCTCCGCGCCTCGGTTTACTACACCGAGATCAAGGACCAGTCGAAGCTCATCAGCTTCTACGACGATGTGTGGGCAGCCTTCTCGAATATGTCGCTCTCGGGTATCGACAGCCGCTACTATGGTCTTGAGCTGGGTCTTCGCCTGCCCATCACCGCAAGCCTGAGCGCCTCGGCAGCTGCCAGCATCGGCGACTACACCTACACCTCCAACCCCTACTTCACCCAGACTCGCGACAACACCGCAGCGACCCTCGTGGAGAACGAGAGGGTATATTGGAAGGGTATGAAGGTTGAGAGCACCCCCCAGGTGGCAGTTAATGTGGGTCTGAACTACCGCACCGACAACAACATCTACCTCTCGCTCGACGCCGAGTACTTCGACAAGATGTACCTCTCGATGAACCCCCTCTACCGAACCGTCGGTGCTATGGGTGGCCGTCTGGATGCAACCAAGATCGACCGCTACTTCGACGGCACCGTTGAGGATGTGATTGCCTTTGCAGCCTACCCCGGTGAGGAGAGCAACATCCGCGCTCTGGCCTCGCAGGAGAAGTTCAACCCCGCAATCGTTCTGAACGCCTCGATCGGTAAGACCTGGTATGTGGGCGGCAACCAGATCGGTTTCAGCCTGGAGATCAAGAACCTGACGAACACCATCTGCAAGACAGGCGGTTTCGAGCAGATGCGACTCTTCTCGGACGACGAGTATGAGACCACCACCGGTACCCGCTACTCGCGCTTCGACTCGAAGTACTTCTACCTCTACGGCACCAACTACTATCTTAATATCTACTTCCGTTTCTAAACCAAGGACTAACGACAAAAAGAGAGATATATATGAAAAAATATATTGTCATAGCAGCACTCGCACTCCTGGCCCTTAGCTCGTGTGAGAAACAGTGGGAGGATGTACCCGCCTTTGAGCCCGCCACCCAGGAGCAAATCATCGCCGATGGTTACACCTTTATGACCGTGAGCGATTTCAAACAGCACTACTTCTACAGCGTACTGCCCGAGCCCAAGAAGACCGTTCTGGGTATCAAAATCGAGGATAAAGTGGCACTCGAGACCGTGGTTGTAAGCTCCGATGAGCTCGGCAACACCTATCGTTCGCTCTATGTTCAGGACGCCAGCGGCCCCGAGGCCGGTGGTATGGAGATTAAGGTGGGTAAGGGCTCGATGTACACCATCTACAAGCCCGGCCAGAAGCTCTACATCAAGGCCGATGAGCTCATCCTGGGCAACTACCGCAATATGGTGGGCCTTGGTGGTCCCTCCTCGGAGGCTACCTACTCCAACGGCTTCATCGACATCCAGACCATCATCGACGAGAAACTCCTTCCCGGTGAGATGGTGGGTGCCGACACCCTCGTTGTGAACTCCTCGAACATCGCCTCGGTAATTGCCAACTACAAACAGCACCTGGGCACTCTCTGCCGCTTCGAGGGTCTCGAGAGCGCTTGGGGTAGCATCAAGGTGGGCGCCTACAGCAACACCTACCCCTCGTTCCAGGACTCGGGCGATGAGGCTCGCAAGGATGGCGAGCAGGTAGATGACGCCGACAACTACAACAAGAACTACTCCGACTACGGCGTGCCTGCCACTTGGGCCTACAGCTACGATAACCTCTCGCTCTACGGCTCGGCAGCATTTATGATGGGTAGCCAGCCCTTCGTAATCCGCACCAGTGGCTACTCGAGGTTCGCACTCGAGGAGGTTCCCGCCGATGGCGCTATCTGCGACATCACCGCAATCCTCACCATCTACGACGACACCTTCCAGCTGCTGCTCAATAGCAACGAGGATGTTGTGGTATGATAAGGAGCATACCTTATATAATATTAAAGCGACACCG
>JAGBYS010000200.1 GCA_017628675.1 Tidjanibacter sp. | reverse complement strand
TAATGCGCCTTGCAAACAGCATCAGATAGCACACCTGCGCCGCCGCAAAAGCACCCATCTGGAGCAGCAACTCACCCTCGGCACCACACAGGTCACCAAGAGCTGAAAAGGCAAGTGCCAAAGTGAGCAGGAGCTCGCGTGCGCCAAGGGAGCTAATGGTCAGTAGCACAAGAGGATAGACAATCTTATAGGGCGCTGCGATGGGCGAAAAGTAGAGCCCACAAAGAAGCACATAGAGCACCACAATGCCCCATCTGCCGAGAGAACCGCTATGTTCGTTAGACCTCATCTTGACTACAAAGATACAAAAAATTGAAAAAGAGAAAGGGCAAAAAGGGCTGAAAGGGCAAAAGGGGCTAAAAGGGAATGGGCAATCGAAAATTCTTGGAGAAGAGGAGGTGGGGAGGTGAATTGGAGGGCTTTGTAAAATTCCCCATCTAAGTTAGAGGGGGCCATTTAGGGCGGGGGCGTGTGTCTGCCTTTTGGCCCTTTTAGACCCATTGGCCCCTCCTTAGCACAGGTAGGAGGCCGCGAAGCAGGGTGAGAGGTATGTTGTCGGCTGGCGGTAGTCGGAGGACAAATTTCGCGCCCGCGCGTAAAAAGGTTGTCGGGGATTTTGAAAATCCGAATCTTATGCGTACTTTTGCGCTAATTGGAAAAATAGTGAATTATTAATGCCTAATCTTAATGACAAGGTAACGCGACGAATCAAACCCGAATGGCTGAAAATCAAGCTCCACGACGGAGAGGGATACGCAGAGGTGGCTCACATTGTTGAGCGCCACGGTTTGCACACTATTTGCAGCAGCGGAAAGTGTCCCAACAAGTCGGAGTGTTGGAGTCGCAAGACGGCAACCTTTATGATTCTGGGTGACATCTGCACCCGAGGTTGTAAGTTCTGCGCCACCCCCACGGGTAGGCCGCTACCTATCGAACCTAACGAGCCCGAAAGGGTCGCCGAGTCCATCAAACTGATGGGACTCCGTCACGCTGTCATAACCTCCGTGGACCGCGACGATCTGCCCGATGCAGGCGCCGACCACTGGAGAAGAGTCGTAGAGGCAATCAAAACTATTAATCCAAACACAACAGTAGAGGTCCTGCTGCCCGATTTCGACGGCAAGAGGGAGCTCATCGAGCTGGCACTCAGTGCCAGGCCCCACATCGTGGGACACAACCTCGAGACCGTTGAGCGTATCACCCCGCTGGTGCGCTCCAAAGCCAAGTATCGCACCTCGCTCCAGAGCCTGAAGATTATGGCCGAAAGCGGCATCCCCACCAAGAGTGGACTGATGGTGGGCCTTGGCGAAACACACGAGGAGCTTCTGGAGGCACTTCGTGACCTCCGAGAGGTGGGTGTGGAGATTGTCACACTCGGACAGTACCTCCGCCCCACGGCCAAGCACTATCCCGTGGCGAGGTATGTCACCCCCGAGGAGTTCGACACCCTCAAGGAGGAGGCCCTCGAGATGGGATTCAAGTATGTAGCAAGTGCTCCTCTGGTGAGGTCGTCCTACCTGGCAGACCGTGCAGTGGAGGCGTGTAAAAAGGAGTAGCCGACCAGCAAAGAGAGCGGCTCACAAGAAAAACAAGAGAGAGATATGGCAAGAGAGTGTGATGTTGTAGATGTAGGCACGATGGCCTTTGGCGAGTGCTGGGAGTTGCAACAACAGCTCTTCAAAGGAGCCATAGCAGCCAAGAGCGAGGGCGAGGAGCCCCGCCACACCATAATACTGGTGGAGCATCCACCCGTATACACGCTCGGCAAGAGTGGCAAAGATTCCAATTTGCTGGTTGCCGAGGAGTTCTTAAAGAGTATTGGAGCAGAGTTTTTCCACATCGACCGCGGAGGCGACATAACCTTCCACGGCCCCGGACAGATTGTGGGCTACCCCATCCTGGACCTTGCACAGTTGGGCATCGGTCTGAAGGACTACATCGACGCCATTGAGGGCGCCGTCATCGACACGATGTCCGAGTGGGGTATCGCTTGTCAGAGAGTCGAGGGGGCCTCGGGAGTGTGGATTGTAGAGCCGGGAAGGCCTATGAGGAAGATATGCGCCGTGGGCGTAAAATCCTCCCGCTGGGTGACAATGCACGGCTTTGCTCTGAATGTGAACACAGATCTGAAGTACTTTGGCTTCATCAACCCCTGTGGCTTCACAGACCGCACCGCAACCTCAATGGAGCAGGAGCTCGGTGCAAAACTCGACCTGGGAGTGGTCAAAGAGCGACTCATCTCCCACCTGACGCGCAAATTAAATATTAATAAAATAAATACTAAAAGATTATGCCAATTGATAAGCGTTGGGTAATCAAGCCACAGGGCGAGAGCGAGAAGGTGGCAAACCTCTCCTCGCAACTCAACATCCCCCCTGTGCTTGCCAACTTACTTGTACAAAGAGGCATAGAAACTTACAACGAGGCTACAAGGTTCTTCAACCCGAAGCTATCCGACCTCCACGACCCATTCCTGATGAAGGATATGGACCGAGCCGTGGAGCGTATCGACCGAGCCGTAAGGCAGGGCGAGAAGATTATGGTCTATGGCGACTATGATGTGGATGGCTGTACGGCCGTTGCGCTGGTGTATACATTCCTGCGCAGCAGAGGACACCAAAACCTCACTTTCTACATACCCGACCGTTATACGGAGGGTTATGGTGTGTCGATATCGAGTATCGACTACGCCGAGCGTAAAGGTGTGAGCCTTGTGATCGCACTCGATTGCGGAATCAAGGCCGTTGAGAAGGTTGACTATGCCAACAGTAAAGGGATTGATTTTATCATCTGTGACCACCACCTGCCTGGTGAGAGCATCCCAAATGCGGTAGCAGTCCTCGACCCCAAGAGGGAGGATTGTCACTACCCCTTCGATGAGCTTTCGGGCTGTGGTGTGGGCTTCAAACTCGTGCAGGGCTACGCCCAGAAGAAGGGTATCCCCTTCGCCGAGGTGGAGAAACTCTTGGACCTTGTTGTGGTCAGCACCGCCGCCGACATTGTGCCGCTGGTGGGCGAGAACCGCATCCTGGCCTACTATGGCCTCAAGCGCCTGAACGAGTCGCCCCGCAAGGGACTCCACTCCATCATCACCCTCTGCGGTCTGGACAAACACCAGATCACCATCGACGACATCATCTTCAAGATTGGTCCCCGCATCAACGCTGCGGGCCGTATGAAGGTCGATCCCGACGATCCCGATGCAGCACCCTCGGGCGGCCACAAGGCTGTGGAGATGCTCATCGAGAGGGATGAGGCTATGGCCAAGGAGTGTAGCAAGAGTATCGACGAGTTCAACCAGAGCCGCAAGAGTATCGACCGCAATGTCACACAGGAGGCTCACGACATCATCGAGAATAGCCCCGAGATGAAGTCGCACAAGAGTATCGTCATCTATAACCCCAAGTGGATGAAGGGTATCGTGGGTATCGTCGCTTCGAGGCTCATTGAGACCTACTATAAGCCCACCGTGGTGCTCACTATGAGCAACAACTTCGCCACGGGCTCGGCTCGTAGCGTTGCGGGCTTCGACCTCTACCAGGCTGTGGAGTCGTGCTCCGACCTGCTGGAGAACTTCGGTGGCCATATGTACGCTGCAGGCCTCACGATGAAGCCCGAGAATATCGAGGAGTTCACCCGTCGCTTCCACGCCTATGTGGAGGAGCACATCGATCCCTCGCTCTTGGTGCCCCAGGTGGATATAGACTCCGAGCTGCTCTTCAGCGACATCACCCCCTCGTTCAGGGCTGTGCTGTCGCGCTTCCAGCCCTTCGGCCCAGGCAATACCGCACCCGTCTTTATGACTCGCGGCGTGAGCAACCGAGGCGATGCGAAACTCGTGGGCGCCGAGCAGGAGCACCTCAAGATGGACCTGACACAGAGGCAAAAGCCCAATACGACCATCGGTGCTATTGCGTTCCAGCAGCCCACCCACTATGAGTGGATTCGCAACGGAAGGCCCATCGACGTCTGCTACACCATCGTGGAGAACCACTACCGCGGTGTCACCACCCCCCAGCTGAGGGTCAAGGACATTAAGCCGCTCAAGTAGTCACAATGGGCCACAGAAAAACCCATCCGCAAAACGGATGGGTTTTTTGTCTATGGTGAAAAGTCTAACGCCCCAACCGACACAAGGCAATAGAGAGCCTGCCAACCATAGACCTCTCTCGCTGCAAAAAAGGCCTAATCATAATCATTAATTCGGTGTGTGATGTTCTGTTTTTCCGAACTTGTGTCGTATTTTTACGAATTTCCGACATTTTTATTGAGGGCGATAGTGGCGGTTATCAAATAAAACACTATCTTCGTGAAGAGGAATGGCCCCATTGAGCCTCCCACAACAAGAGAACCAACTTTAACCACAACAAACAAAACTCAAAGACAGATGAAAAAACTTATCGTAACTTTGGTTGCAGCAATCCTGGCAACCGGTGCTTTTGCACAGATTAACTTCGGCGTGAAGGTCGGTGGCAACCTCTCGACCATCAGCAACATGGTAGGCGAGGACAGCGGTCTTGACTGGGGCGACCTGGCAAAAACCGACGCATCGCAGGCGATGAAACTTGGTCTGAACGCTGGCGTTTATGCCGAGTATATGGTTATGCCCCTCTTGGGCGTACAGGTCGAGGCTAACTTCTCGATGCAGGGTGTGAACACCGAGGCTACCGCAAGTAGCGGCCTGCTCGGCGTGAGCGCAACCACCAACACTGCCTACAGCGTGAACTATGTGACCGTGCCCATCCTGGCAAAGGTTCACTTTATGAACATCCGCGCCTATGCAGGTCCTCAGTTTGGCTTCGCAACCGGCTTCAACACCACCACCAAGACCGTCACCGGTGACAACACCAACACTCAGGAGGACACTCTCGAGGCTGGCGACTACAGCTCGTTTGACCTCTCTCTCGTAGTGGGTGCACAGTACAAGCTGACCAACAACATCGGCGTAGATGCTCGCTACAACATCGGTATGACCAATCTCTTCCCCGAAGTTAAGAATGACAAAGGTGAGGTTCTCACCGAGGCTTGGGGTAAGCAGGGCGTGCTCCAGGTGGGCGTATTCTACGAGTTCTAATAGGATACACTCCACACACACATTACTCCGACACCCATTTGTGAGTGTCGGAGTTTTTGTTTATTTTTGTCATAGAAATAAAACAACATAGACCAC
>JAGBYS010000199.1 GCA_017628675.1 Tidjanibacter sp. | reverse complement strand
ATTGTGGAGGGCTGTGGCGAACAGACGATGATTGCTGAGCACGCCCTGCATCAGATGGTGGAGGTCGAGGGCGAGGTGGAATACCGCCTTGTGCCAGGCACGGGCGAGACCCCTTTGGCGGCCAAATGTTTCGCCGAGCTGACGAGTGTCGATGCGGTGCTTGTCTTTCTGCCACCCAATGAGAATCAGATAGTTCTGTCGGCGGCGCTTAACGGCCTGACGGATGTGGTCCTGGAGTGGAATATGCCCATCGTGACCACCACCTCCTATCCCGACGGTGTGTCGCTGGCTCGTGCGGCAGTCACAATGGTGGGCCTCCAGATGGAGATGGAGGCAAGAGCAGAAATGGCTCAGGTAGACACCTCAGTAAATTGAAAATTGAGAATTGCAAAACTTTGTTTTGTCTAAAATGCTCACACCCCTCTCGCATTTGCGAGTTGTTACCACTATAGGGGTCGTAATACCATATAACAGAACGCCCTCACGGACTCTCCGTGAGGGCGTTCTGTGTTGTTCTGATAGAGTGGGCTATCGGGTGAGCTCCCTTACGATGGCGCACATCTGCTCATACTGCTCCTCCATACTGCACAGAAGTTTATACTGCGCGCGCGTGCGTACGAGGTTGTGGTCGGCGTAGGCAACCTTATAGTAGTTGTCGCCGTCGATGTAGTCCATCAGAAAGCGCAGCACCTGCTCGTAGGTGATATAGCGGCCCGAGAAGGCGAGCCACTCTTTCTCGCTCTCCGAGAGCGACTTCTGCTCCGAGAGGTAGCCCTCGGCGTAGGCGCGGAACATATCGATGCTCATCGATACATTCTCCAGACACTTGTCGTCCTCGGCACCGGTGTTGGTGTAGGAGCGGATGGCGTCGCCGAAGTCGTTGAGCGAGGTGGAGCTCATAACCGTGTCGAGGTCGATGGCGCAGAGCACCTTGCCGCTATCCTTATCGAAGAGGATGTTGCTGATCTTGGTGTCATTGTGGGTCACGTGGGTGGGGATGGTGCCATTCTCCACGAGGCTCCAGAAGGCGAGCATCTCCTCGCGGCGCGACTCTACCCACTCGATCTCCTCTTGCACCTCTTTCACACGGCCTACGGGGTCGGCTGCAATCACCTTATCCCACTGCTCAAAGCGGAAGCGGATGTTGTGGAAGCCGGGAAGGATATCCTTCAGGGGCTGGGTGAAGTCGGCGAGCTGTGCCTGGAAGCGGCCAATGCCCACACCGCCCTGATAGGCGAGCTCCACGGAGTCGGCCCTATCGTAACTCGAGGTGCCGGCGATGAAGGTGCACACGGCCCAGAAGTTGCCATCCACCTCGGCGTAGAGTTTGCCATCCTTGGTGTTGATGACGGTGAGGGTCTCACGCTCGGGGTCTGCAACCTTGGTTTTGATGTGGTCGGTCACCGCTTTGATGTTCTCCATCATTGCGGGCACATCGGTGAAGATGAGGTGGTTTTTGCGCTGCAGGATATAGTCGGGCTCCTGGCCGTGGGTCCTAACGATGAAGGTGTCGTTAATGAAGCCCTCGCCGAGGGGTTTAATCTCGGCAATGGTGCCTTGGAGCTCAAAGAGCTCTGCAATCTGTATGAGTTTTGTCTGATCCATAGATAGTGTTTTTGTTATCTTTCTCTGTTTTTTTCACCTAAGCGTTCTAATCCCTGGCGAGCTCCACACGGCCGAAAAACTCGGGGCAGTGGAAGTTTGGTTGGGGGAGTGCTATGGGCGACCAACTAAGGAAGTGCATCTGGGCACATTTGTCGCCACACTTGTAGAAGTTGGCCTTTATGTGGTCGGGGGCCTCCTCCAAGCCGAGCAGCTCAAAGGGAACGACCTCCACCAGCCACCAACTCTGTCCCTCCTCGTTGATGTCGATTGTGGCGTGGGGCAGTGAGCCGAAGCGGCGCACCTTGGCTATCTTCTCCTCGGAGAAGTGCTCCGCATCGCTGCGCGAGCGGCGGAAGGCCGCCAGCGCAGTGCCGATGCAGTTTATCTCGAAGTTGAAGTAGCCTTCGCCCTTGGGATTGGCCACGAAGAACTCCACGCAACTATCCTCCCACACGGGGCCGTTGGAGTCGAGCGTTGTGGCCTTCACAGTGCTCTCCCTGACCTCAAACATTATGGCTACGGCCGTGTCGCGGTGGGCTATGCGGCAGCTCACGGCGGGGGCGTAGGGGTACTCTGCCCAGTTGAGCGAGTCAATCTGGCCGAGGGTGCCCACCTCCCTGAGGGTGGCTACGAGCCTCTCGTCGGAGAGCTCCTCAAGACCCTCCACAAAGGGGGCTTTGATACTTTTTGCTGCAAAGTTCATTGCTGTGGTCAAAATTTTTAGAGTGCCTCCACCTCAATCAGGTAGTTGAGCTTGAAGGAGGGGGTGATGTAGGGGTTGGAGCCCTCAATGGTGTAGCTCTTCTTCTCGTCGGTGGTGTACTCGGTAACCTTGTAGCTCTTCGAGGCGTCGAGGCCGCGGAGCTCGATAGGCTCACCCTGCCACTCCTCGGTATAGAATGCGTAGAACATCTTGCCGTCCTTGGCGATTGCATGTCCCTCGGGCACATCGAAGCCAAGGTCATAGAGGTTCAGATAGTCACCGGTGGAGAGCATATACTCGTTGTAGAGTCCTACCCATTTCTTGAAGATGACCTCCTTCTCGGGGGTGAGCAGGTAGTCTACCAGAACATCGTTGTCGAGGTAGTTAACCTTCACATTGGGGTTGTTCTTGGGCCAAGTGAACTTGGAGCCGAGAACGCCACCAATACCGAGCTGGGTTGCAAAGTCCATAGCGCCGTCGGAGAGCTCCACGTGGTCTGCATAGTAGGCCATCTTGGGGTTGATTGCGGCGTAGGCTTTGCGTTTCATACGAATCTGTGCCGAGCTGGTGGGGTCCGAAGCAACGGCCTGGTTCATATAGGGGGTGTGGAAGAAGTTGATGGCGCAACCGCAGGGGCAGAACTGCACAACGGCGTAGTCCTTCAGCGAGCGTGCGGTGTCGTAAATGGCCTTGAAAATCTCGGGCATACGCTCCTGTGCCTCAGCGGGATACTCCAGACCGCTGTGCTCGTTGTGGTCGGGCTCGCAGAGGTTCATATGCTGACCGTCGAGCTTCAGACCGTCGAAGCCCCAGTCGCCGATGAACTTCTTCACCAGGTCGGTGGTGTACTTCTGGGTGTGGGGGTTCACGGGCGAGAGGTAGTAGCTATCCCACCAGGAGATATACTCGGGTACCCACTCGTCGGTGAGGAGTTTCATCTCGGGGTGCTCTTTGAGCACTTTGGTGCCGGGGTCGGCAGCGATGGGTGCCCACCAGAGTTTAGCCTTCAGGCCGCGTTTGTGGATCTCGCGAGTAAGGCGACGCATCTGGCTGTCGCCACCGATACGCTTGTTGACATCCCAGTCGCCCTCGGCAATCTGGTAGCCATCGTCGATATCTACCCACTTGAAGCCCACCTCTTTAACCTTGTCGAGGGTGCCGAGCACCTCCTCCACGGTGAAGGTACGCTCGTAGCCCCAAGCACACCATACAGGCTCGAAAGCCTCGGGCTCGCTCTCCGAGGGGGTGATACCCTCGTGGGCGTACATATAGTTGGAGAAGAGCTGCAGGGGCTCGAAGTAGTCACCGGTGCTAACGGCGATGAACGAGCGGTCCATAACCAGGGTATCGCCCACGGCGAACTCGGCCCTGTCTTCCCACTCCCTCTCGAGTTTCATCGTTGCACCCGAGGTGCCGGCGATGCGCTCGATGGGCATATTGATGGTCTTCAGCACGGGCTCAACAAGACCCACACTCACACCACCATCCCTACGCCAGAGGGTTACAAAGGGTATGCCACCACCATAGTCGCAGTTGTTCATACCCAGGAAGTTCTCCTGATAAAATCCCTCCTCGACGGGCAGAATCCAGTTGGCGCGTGCCGAGGTGGAGGTGGGCTGGAACGACCAGATAACCTCGTCGGAATCAACCACTACGCGGTTCTGCTCGATGCTCTTCAGGCGCATTGCTTTCTTGCCCGTGTTGACATACTTGGTCTCCACGAGCAGCATACCCTCGAAGCCCTCGGGGGCGATGATGGTCTGGTATTTCTCCACGCCGTAGCCGTTCTTGCTGTAGCTACCCTGAAGCTCGATGGCCTCGCCACGAGGGGTGGCAACTTTGGCCTTCTTGTCCAGGTTCCACTGGTCGATGGTAAGCTCCTCGGCAACGATGGCGTCGGCCGAGAGGAAGTCACCGTGGAAGGTCTTGGTTTCCTGGTTGTTGGAGATTACGCGCGACTGCATCTTGCCGTTGATCTGCAGGGTGATGTCGCCGTTGGTTATCTCAATTTTTTGTGAGCCACAGCCTACCAGAAGGGCGGCGAGAGCAAGGCTCAGTATCGAAACTCTTTTCATAGGTTGCAAAGGTAATTATTTGGAAAGTTTTTTGATGAATTTCTCTGCGTTCTCGTAGTAAATCTTGCGCAACAGCCAATCGGGCAGGTCAAATGCGCTGTAGGCCCAATGGTAGCCGAAGTCGGGCTGGTAGATGTGCTCGTCGTCGGTCTCGAGGATGCGGAAGGTGAAGCGATACATATCGGCCGAGGTTCCGTTGTCGGTGCCGTAGAAGATGCGGTCGGCATACTTCTCCATAAAGCGACGGGTAGCACGAGGAGTGGTGGCCGACTCGCCGATGCGTGCCGAGATGTCCACATAGACATTGGGGCACTCGTCGAGAATCTTGCCCAGGCGGGGCCAGTCGTGGCTCATATTGAGGTAGTGGCAAGCGATGAAGTAGGTGTTGGGGTGGGCTTTGGCAGCGTTGGCAAAGCACTCCATAACGCCGTCGTAGTCGTAGCAACCCTCCACGGTGGTATCAACCGTCCAGTTTGCACCGTTCATAAGGCCGTCGTTGTGGTTGTCGATGGGCTCATACATCCAGATGGGCTCACCAACGTGGATGCTGATGGGAAGGCCAATCTTGCCCGCATACTCCAGAACGCTCTGCATCTTGGGGTGGTCGAGGTGGATGTGGGTGCCCTTTACGGGACGAGCATATTCGTCACCAAGACCCTTGTCTACCATCTCGCCGATACCGAAGGCGCCGAGGGCTTTGCACCTGTCAAGGTGGGCTTTGGCCCTCTCCTCCCAATCCTCAGCCTCGATGTCGGTGTAGTCGAGCGAGCACCATACGCTGAAGCGGCCGGGATACTTGCTGTAGGCGGCCATAGCCTCCTCGAAGGGTGCGCCGATCCACTCGCAGTGCATCACGTGGGTGTGGCGAATACCACACTCGTCCATAGTCTTCACCCAAGCGGCAATCTTCTCGGGGTCGGCATCGTTGTAGTCGTGGGAGTGCATATCGATGACGCCATATTTGGCCTTATCGATGTTGGTCACGGGGACATTGAAGATCGAAACGGGCTCATACTCCTTGAGCAGAATCTCTCCGGCGATCTCTCGTGTGATGGTCTGTGCGTCCTTCTTTTCTTCGGTTTTCGAGCCACAAGCGCTCACGAGTGCAACGGTGGCCAAAAGGAACAAGAGTTTTTTCATCTGGGTATCTGTTATTTGTGTTACTGATTTTGGTTCTTAATGAGGGTGGGTGATTAGAGGCCCAGGGTGCGGCCGAAGAGCGCAATGGCCCTCTGGTCGATCTCCTCGGGGGTGGTGAAGGCGCCGGTGCCACCTGCGGCGGTGGTGTTCAGCGCACCGGTCATATTGCCAATCTCCTGGCACTTCTCCAGGGGCAGACCCTTCACAAAGGCACTCACGAAGCCCGAGTTGAAGCTATCACCTGCACCAATGGCGTCCACAAAATTGCGGTTGAGGAACGAGGGAAGCATATTGCGCGAGCCATCTTTGCGCACCAAGAGCGAGCCTTTCGAGCCCATCTTCACAACCATCGCACAGCCCAGGTAGGGGAGAACAGCCTCAATGGCCTCCTCGAGCGACGAGGTGCCCGTCAGGGCCTGCAACTCCTTCTCGTTGGGCAGGAAGATGGTGATGCTGGGAAGCACTTTCTTGTAGTCCAGAGCCCACTTCTCGGCGGGGTCCCACTGGGTGTCGAGCGACACGGTCACACCATTCTTGGTGGCTGCCTCCAACACCTTGTCGATGTCCCTCAGGAGGGCCGACTGCATAAAGAGCGAGGAGAGGTGGATGTGCTTGGTGTTCTCGAAGACGCTCTGGTCGATGTCGTCGAAGCCCATAATGTCCATTGCACCCTGATAGGTGAGGTTGGCACGGTCCTCGTCATAGCTCATAACGATGGTCGCACCGGTTGCGGCCGAGGAGCTCTCGATGAGGTAGTCGGT
>JAGBYS010000198.1 GCA_017628675.1 Tidjanibacter sp. | reverse complement strand
GGTTACACCCGTATTCTTCACACCGGTTTCCGCGTAGGTGACGCTGCTGAGATGTGTATCATCGAGCTCGTAGACTTCAACGAGACCTATGTTGAGGGCTTCACTCCCAAGGCCGCAGCTCCCAAAACTCGTCGTAGCCGCTCGAAGAAGGCTGTCGAGGACGCAGAGGTTGTAGCAGAGGGCGCAGAGGCTCCCAAAGCTGAGAAGAAGCCTGCTGTAAAGAAACCCGCTGCTCCCAAGGCTGCTGCTAAGACTTCGGGTGCGAAGGTGAAGGCTGTGAAGACCGGCGCTTCGAAAAAGGCATAACGCAAAAAAGTCAGATAATCGGCGATTTCGTCGTTACACTGCGATAAACCACCTCCTCATTTGCGATAAGCAAACTGCGGAGGTGGTTTTCTTGTGTGCCTAGAACTCATCCGATTCTGTGACTTTTTTATTTTCACCCGAGCGTTGGGTAGCACCACCATTATAAAAGTGCCGTTCCGGCACCTCACTTACGATAAGTAAGCTGCGGACTCGCTCCTTTTTTTGGCACAAAAATCCCACCACTCTGTGAGCTTTCTGCTTTTCTTTGAGTTGGTGTGCACCAATGAGGCGTTGCACTCATCTCGTGTTATGCCTTTTTATTTTCACTTGAGCGCTGAGTATCACCACCATTACAAAAGTGCCGTTCCGGCACCTCCGATTCTGTGACTTTTCGTGGTGGCTATTTTATATGTCATATAGGCCCCATTATCCCCTATAATCCTTAGCGCCCTTGTAACCCTTGCGCCCTCCCTAAGACCTTACAAAAGTGTCTTCGTCGCATAAACTGCCCCAATTTTCAACTTTCAACTTTCAAATTTCCACTAAAAATACTAACTTTGTAAAGATATTCGTTAGATATTGGGCGGTCGGTGGCAAGGCTCTTAGAAGTGGCCATTTGCCCTGCGAAGCATACAGGAAAGACAAAATCGAAAAACTATATACTATGAGCGAAATTGTTAATATTAAGGAACTTAACGAGCGCATTGAGAGGGAGAGCGTCTTTGTGGACTCGCTCTCGATGGAGATTGGTCACACCATCGTTGGTCAGCGCCATCTGGTGGACACGCTCTTGATTGGCCTTCTCACGGGCGGTCACATCTTGCTGGAGGGTGTTCCCGGCCTGGCGAAGACTCTGGCCATCACCACCCTTTCCAAGGCTGTGGATGCCAAGTTTAGCCGTGTGCAGTTCACCCCCGACCTGCTGCCCGCCGACCTTGTGGGCACCCTCATCTACTCCCAGAAGAACGAGGAGTTCAAGGTGAAAAAGGGCCCCATCTTTGCCAACTTCGTGCTGGCCGATGAGATCAACCGCTCGCCCGCCAAGGTGCAGAGTGCGCTGCTTGAGGCTATGCAGGAGCGCCAGGTGACCATCGGCGAGGAGACCTTCAAGCTGCCCGAGCCCTTCCTTGTGATGGCTACCCAGAACCCCATCGAGCAGGAGGGTACCTATCCTCTGCCCGAGGCGCAGGTCGATAGGTTTATGCTCAAGGCCAAGATCTCCTACCCCAAACGCCAGGAGGAGCGCGACATTATGAGGCTCAATCTGGCGGGTGAGGGGCTGCCCGAGGTGCAGAAGGTTGTCACCCCCGAGGATATCGTAAGGGCCCGTGGCGTGGTGAACGATGTCTATATGGACGAGAAGATCGAGAAGTATATTGTCGACATCATCTTTGCCACCCGTGAGCCTGCCGAGTATGGCCTCTCGAAGCTCTCGCCTATGATTGCCTATGGTGCCTCGCCTCGTGCGACCATCGCGCTGGCCAAGGCCTCGAAGGCATACGCCTTCATCAAACACAGGGGCTATGTTATCCCCGAGGATGTGAGGGCAATGTGCCACGACGTGTTGCGCCACCGCATCGGCTTGTCGTATGAGGCCGAGGCAGAGATTATCACTGCCGAGGATATTGTGACCGAGATTCTTAATGCTGTCGAGGTGCCC
>JAGBYS010000197.1 GCA_017628675.1 Tidjanibacter sp. | reverse complement strand
AGCAGCTCTCGAGGAGTCAGGTGCAGAGGTTGAGGTTAAATAGTTTTAGCTATTAGCTTCACTCCATACTGGGTATAGAGCTTATGTAAAATAAGCTCTATGCCTTTTTCGCGTCTAAAAAGTAGGGCGCGAAGCCAACTTTAGGTTAGGTGGTTTTTGTTAGCCTATAAGTGGCTGAAATACAGGATGTTCTTTGGTCGGTGGGCTAGGGAATTATCTTGGCCAGCGATGGCAAAAGCGACATTAACAAAAAAATCTTTCAAAAAAATTTTGCAGACAATGTCCTCGAAAGCAAACAAACGAATTAGCTTCTCCTCCATCTCCCACAAGATGGATTACCCCGACTTTTTGGAGGTGCAGCTCAAATCATTCCACGACTTTTTTCAATTAGACACGACTGCTGAGAATCGCAAGAACGAGGGACTCTACAAGGTGTTCTCCGAGAACTTCCCCATTTCGGATACTCGAAACAACTTCACCCTTGAGTTCATCGACTACTACATCGATCCCCCCCGCTACTCGATCGAGGAGTGCTTGGAGATGGGATTGACCTACAGTGTGCCCCTGAAGGCCAAGCTGAAACTCTCGTGCACCGATCCCGAGCACGAGGATTTCGACACTGAGGTACAGGATGTATACTTCGGCACTATTCCCTATATGACCCCCGGTGGTACTTTCGTGATCAATGGTGCCGAGCGAGTAGTAGTTTCGCAGTTGCACCGTTCGCCCGGCGTATTCTTCGGTCAGAGTGTCCACACCAACGGCACAAAACTCTATTCGGCCCGTATCATTCCCTTCAAGGGCTCCTGGATCGAGTTTGCAACTGACATCAACAATGTGATGTATGCTTACATCGACCGTAAGAAGAAGTTGCCCGTAACCACACTACTCAGGGCCATTGGCTTTGAGGCAGACAGGGAGATTCTCGAGATTTTCGACCTGGCCGACGAGGTGAAGGTAAATCGCACGAATCTCAAGAAGAGCCTCGGCAGGAAGCTGGCCGCAAGGATCATTATGACCAGCTGGGAGGACTTCGTAGATGAGGATACCGGTGAGGTAATGCCCATCGAGCGTAGCGTAGTCGTTCTGGAGCGCGAGACCGAGCTTACTGAGGAGCATATTGATGTGATTCTGGAGAGTGGTGCCAAGACCATTCTTCTCCACAAGGATAACCCCTCGGGTGTTGACTATTCGATCATCTACAACACCCTTCAGAAAGACCCCACCATCACCGAAAAAGACGCTGTGGTGTACATCTATCGCCAGTTGCGCAACTCGGAGCCACCAGATGAGGCTACCGCAAAGGATGTCATCGACAAGCTCTTCTTCAGCGACAAGCGCTATGACTTGGGTGATGTAGGTCGTTTCCGTATCAACAAGAAACTTGGCTTGGAGATTAATCCCGAGGTGAGAGTTTTGACTCGCGAGGACATTATTGCCATTATTCGTCACCTCATTGAGCTTATCAACTCCAAGACCGATGTCGATGATATCGACCACTTGTCGAACCGTCGTGTGAGGACCGTTGGTGAGCAGCTCAGCAACCAGTTCTCGATTGGCTTCATCCGTATGGCCCGCACCATCCGTGAGAGGATGAATGTTAGGGACAACGAGCTCTTCAAGCCCATCGACCTGATCAATGCGAAGACTCTGTCGAGCGTTATCAACAGCTTCTTCGGCACCAACCAGCTCTCGCAGTTTATGGACCAGACCAACCCTCTGGCCGAGATGACCCACAAGCGTCGTTTGTCGGCACTGGGTCCTGGCGGTCTGAGCCGCGATAGGGCAGGCTTCGAGGTTCGAGATGTACACTACACCCACTACGGTCGTCTGTGTCCCATCGAGACCCCTGAGGGTCCCAACATTGGTCTGATTTCGTCGCTTTGCGTATATGCGAAGATCAGCCCTATGGGCTTCATCGAGACCCCCTACCGCAGGGTTGTTGATGGCAAGGTGGATCTGAACGATGAGAACATCCGCTACTATAGCGCCGAGGAGGAGGAGAACCTGAATATTGCACAGGCTTCGGCTCCCATCGATGCTGAGGGTAACTTCCTGAACCCCAACCGCATTAAGGCTCGTAACGAGGCAGACTTCCCCGTTATCTCGGCCAAGCAGGTTGATCTGGTGGATGTGGCTCCCAACCAGGTTGCTTCGATTGCAGCAAGCCTTATTCCCTTCTTGGAGCACGACGATGCTAACCGTGCGCTGATGGGATCGAACATGATGCGTCAGGCAGTGCCCCTGATTAACCCCGAGGCTCCCATTGTGGGTACCGGTCTGGAGGGCGAGATGGTTCGCGACAGCCGTATCCAGGTGGTTGCAGAGGGTAGTGGTGAGGTTGTATTCGCCGACGCTATCCAGATTCAGGTTAAGTATGATCGCACCGAGGATGAGAAGCTGGTAAGCTTCGATCCCGAGATCACTACCTATAAATTGCCCCGCTACCGCAAGACCAACCAGAATATGTCCATCACCCTTCGTCCTATCGTGAAGATTGGCCAGAGGGTTGAGAAGGGCGACATTCTGACCGAGGGCTACTCGACCGACAATGGCGAGTTGGCACTTGGTAAGAACCTGAAGGTTGCGTTTATGCCTTGGAAGGGCTACAACTTCGAGGATGCTATCGTTATTTCGGAGCGTCTTTTGAGGGACGACTTGTTCACCTCGGTACACGTGGACGAGTATATTATGGAGGTACGCGAGACCAAGCGTGGTGTTGAGGAGCTCACCTCGGATATTCCCAATGTGAGCGAGGATGCTACCAAGGACCTCGACGAGAGGGGTATCATCCGCATCGGTGCTAATGTGAAGCCCGGCGACATTATGATTGGTAAGATCACTCCTAAGGGCGAGAGCGATCCCAGCCCCGAGGAGAAACTGCTGCGTGCTATCTTTGGCGACAAGGCTGGCGATGTGAAGGATGCTTCGCTGAAGGCTCAGCCCTCGCTCTTCGGTACTATCATTGACCGCAAGCTCTACACCCGCAATGTGAAGGATGGCAAGAGGGGCAAGGCAGAGGAGAAACACAAACTCGAGGAGGCCGAGGCAAGGTTCCAGAAGGAGGCTGCTTCGCTCAAGGGTATCTTGGTGGAGAAACTCCACACCCTGCTCAAAGACCAGACTTCGCTGGGCATCTACGACTACTTCGGCGCAGAGCTCTACGCTCCCGGCGTGAAGTTCTCGAAGAAGATGCTCGAGGAGATCGACTACCTGGGTCTTGGCAGCGGCAAGTGGGTAGAGGATGAGCGCGTAGCCAAGTTGGTTGCCGAGACCATCAATAACTATACCATTAAATATAAAGAGGCCGACGCGAAGGTTAAACGCGAGAAGTACAACATCACCAACGGTGACGAGCTTCCCAATGGCGTTATCCAGCTTGCGAAGGTTTATCTGGCCAAGAAACGCAAACTCAAAGTGGGTGACAAGATGGCAGGTCGCCACGGTAACAAGGGTATTGTTGCAAAGGTTGTTCGCGATGAGGATATGCCTTTCTTGGAGGATGGTTCGATTGTCGACATCGTACTGAACCCTCTGGGCGTACCTTCGCGTATGAACTTGGGTCAGATTTACGAGACCGTATTGGGTTGGGCCGGTAAGGAGTTGGGCTTGAAGTTCGCAACCCCCATCTTCGACGGTGCTACTCTGGACGAGATCAACGAGTACACTGCCAAGGCAGGTGTTCCTATGAACGGTTGCTGCCACCTGAGGGATGGTGGTACCGGCGAGAGGTTCGACCAGCCTGCGACTGTGGGTGTGATCTATATGCTCAAGCTTGGTCATATGATTGACGATAAGATGCACGCTCGTTCGATCGGTCCCTACTCGCTCATCACTCAGCAGCCCTTGGGCGGTAAGGCCCAGTTTGGTGGTCAGAGGTTTGGTGAGATGGAGGTTTGGGCACTGGAGGGCTTCGGTGCTGCTAACATCCTGCAGGAGATTCTGACTATTAAGTCCGATGATGTTATGGGTCGTGCCAAGGCGTACGAGGCCATCGTCAAGGGCGATAACCTGCCAACACCCGGTATTCCCGAGTCGCTCAATGTGCTGTTGCACGAGCTGCGCGGTTTGGCAATCAGTGTAAAACTCTCTTAATAGGTAGAAAAGTATATGGCATACGGTAAAGATAATAAGATCAATACGACCAATTTCAGCAAAATCTCGATTGGCTTGGCCTCGCCCGAGGAGATTCTCGAGAACTCGAGCGGCGAGGTGTTGAAGCCCGAGACTATCAACTATCGTACCTATAAACCCGAGCGTGACGGTCTTTTCTGCGAGCGCATTTTCGGTCCTGTGAAGGACTACGAGTGCCACTGCGGTAAGTACAAGAGGATCCGTTACAAAGGTATCGTCTGCGACCGATGCGGCGTGGAGGTAACCGAGAAGAAAGTGCGTCGTGAGCGTATGGGCCACATTCAGCTTGTGGTGCCCGTTGTTCACATCTGGTACATCCGCTCGCTACCTTCGAAGATTGGCTACCTGCTTGGCATCCCCAGCAAGAAACTCGATGCGGTTATCTACTATGAGCGCTACATCGTTATTCGTGCGGGTGCTGCAGCGTCGCTCAACCTGCCCAACGGTTGCCAGGACCTCGACCTGATCTCGGAGAAAGAGTACCTCGACATCTTGGCAGCTCTGCCCAAGGGCAACCAGCAGCTCCCCGATGACGATCCCGATAAGTTCATCGCCCAGATGGGTGCTGAGGCTATCCTCACCCTGTTGCAGGGCCTGGATCTGGATCGCCTGAGCGAGCAGCTCCGCCACAGGGCTTCGCACGAGACTTCGCAGCAGCGCAAGACCGAGGCTCTGAAGAGGCTCAATATTATCGAGGCTTTCCGCGAGTCGAAAGATATCAACAAACCCGAGTGGATGGTTCTGAAGGTTATCCCCGTAACTCCTCCCGAGTTGCGTCCTTTGGTGCCCCTGGATGGTGGTAGGTTCGCTACTTCGGACCTCAATGACCTCTATCGTAGGGTGATCATCCGCAACAACCGTCTCAAGAGGCTAATCGAGATTAAGGCTCCCGAGTTGATTCTGCGCAACGAGAAGCGTATGTTGCAGGAGGCTGTGGATTGCTTGTTCGACAACTCGCGTAAGACGAGCGCCGTTAAGAGCGAGAGCAACCGTCCTCTGAAGTCCTTGAGCGACAGCCTTAAGGGTAAGCAGGGCCGCTTCCGTCAGAACCTTCTGGGTAAGCGTGTGGACTACTCGGCTCGTTCGGTAATCGTTGTTGGCCCCGAGCTGAAGATGCACGAGATGGGTATTCCCAAAGATATGGCTGCCGAGCTCTACAAACCCTTCATCATCCGCAAGCTCATTGAGCGCGGCATCGTGAAGACCGTGAAGTCGGCCAAGAAGATCATCGACAGGAAGGATCCCGTAATCTGGGACATCCTGGAGAATGTGATCAAGGGTCACCCCGTTCTGATGAACCGTGCTCCTACCCTTCACCGTCTGGGTATCCAGGCCTTCCAGCCCAAGCTCATTGAGGGTAAGGCAATGCAGCTCCACCCCCTGGCTTGTACCGCATTCAACGCGGACTTCGATGGTGACCAGATGGCAGTTCACTTGCCCCTCGGCAACGCTGCAATCCTGGAGGCTCAGCTTCTGATGCTCGGTTCGCACAACATCCTTAACCCCGCCAACGGTGCGCCTATTACCGTACCTTCGCAGGATATGGTGCTTGGTCTGTACTACATCACCAAGATTCACGGCACCGAGGAGCGCCCCGACAAGGAGAAGGCAATCTACCGCAAGGAGCTCATCGAGAAGGGTGAGACCATCAACCGTTGGGACGACCTTCAGAGTGGCGACATCAGGCCCAAGGAGGGTGTGGCACCTGCCTTCACTTTCTATGGTCCCGAGGAGGCAATCATCGCCTACAACGAGAATAGGGTAGACCTTCACACTCTGGTGAATGTGCAGATCGACACCGTTGATGAGAATGGTCAGGAGGTAACCAAGATCATCCCCACTTCGGTAGGTCGTGTTCTGTTCAACCAGGTAGTACCCAAGGAGGTTGGCTACATCAACCTTCTTTTGAAGAAGAACACCCTGAGGGATATCATTGGTGTTGTAATGAAGAAGTCGGGTGCCGACAAGGCAGCCATCTTCCTCGATGACATCAAGGCACTGGGTTACAAGATGGCATTCCGTGGTGGTCTGTCGTTCAACCTTGGTGCGGTTATCATCCCCGAGGAGAAGAAGACTCTTGTGGAGCACGGTAACCAGCAGGTTGCTCAGTTCCTCGAGCAGTACAATATGGGTCTTATCACCAATAACGAGCGTTACAACAAGGTTATTGACGTGTGGACCAATGTGAACAACCGCGTAACTGCCGCAGTATATAACCACCTGAAAGCAGACCAGGACGGCTTCAACCCCGTATTTATGATGCTTGATTCGGGTGCTCGTGGTAGTAGGGAGCAGATTCGTCAGCTCGGCGGTATGCGTGGTCTGATGGCTAAACCCCAGAAGTCGGGTGCAGAGGGCGGTCAGACTATCGAGAACCCCATTTTGTCGAACTTCAAGGAGGGCCTTTCGGTGTTGGAGTACTTCATCTCGACCCACGGTGCTCGTAAAGGTTTGGCGGATACGGCACTTAAGACTGCGGACGCAGGTTACCTGACCCGTCGTCTTGTGGATGTTGCCAACGATGTGATCATCAACGAGGAGGATTGCGGCACCCTGCGTGGTCTGACTGCTACGGCAGTTAAGCGCAACGACGCTGTTATCCAGAGCCTCTACGATAGGATTCTTGGCCGTACGGCTGTTGAGGATGTCATCCATCCCCACACCGGCGAGGTTATCGTCAATGCCGGCGACGAGATCAACGAGGATGCAGCAGCCGCCATCGAGAAGGCAGGCATCGAGAAGGTGGAGATCCGCTCGGTACTCACCTGCGAGTCGCGCCACGGTGTGTGTGCTAAGTGCTACGGTAGGAACCTTGCAACCGGTCGTCCCGTACAGAAGGGTGAGGTTGTGGGTGTTATCGCTGCACAGTCCATCGGTGAGCCTGGTACTCAGCTGACTCTGCGTACCTTCCACGTCGGTGGTGTTGCGAGTGGTTCGTCGATCGACAACCGTCTGGTTGCTAAACACGAGGGTATCGTTGAGATTGATGAGCTTCGCACCATCAAGACCAAAGACCGCGATGGCAATCCCAAGAACCTGGTTGTTAGCCGCTTGGCAGAGTTCCGCATCGTGAGCAAGGAGACAGGTAGCACCCTGTTTACCTACAACCTGGCTTACGGTTCGACCCTCTTCAAACTTGCCGGTGAGACCATCCAGAAGGGTGATGTTATCTGCGAGTGGGATCCCTTCAACGCCGTTATCATCTCGGAGTACGATGGTAAGGTTGTCTTCGACAATGTTGTTGAGGGCGTAACCTACCGCGACGAGTACGATGAGACTACCGGCCTCAGGGAGAAGGTTATCATCGAGTCGCGTGACAGGAACCGCAACCCCTTGATCCGCATCGTAGACAAGGACGGCATCGAGCAGAAACAGTACAACTTGCCTGTGGGCGCTCACGTTGTTGTTAAGGAGAACGCCAAGATTAAGGCAGGTGAGATTCTGATCAAGATTCCTCGCTCGTTTGGTAAGGCAGGCGATATTACCGGTGGTCTTCCCCGTGTTACCGAGCTCTTCGATGCTCGTAACCCCTCGAACCCCGCAGTGGTTTCGGAGATCGACGGTGAGGTATCGTTCGGCAAGATCAAACGCGGTAATAGGGAGATTGTCGTTACCGCCCGTGACGGTCAGGTATGCAAGTACCTCGTGCCTCTGAGCCGCCAGATTCTGGTTCAGGAGAACGACTATGTAAGGGCAGGTATGCCTCTGTCGGACGGTGCAATCACCCCCAGCGACATCCTCACTATCCTTGGTCCTACCAAGGTTCAGGAGTACATCGTGAACGAGGTACAGGAGGTATACCGTGGTCAGGGTGTGAAGATCAACGATAAGCACTTTGAGGTTATCGTTCGCCAGATGATGAATAAGGTCCAGATTGTCGATTCGGGTGACACTCGCTTCTTGCCCGAGCAGATTGTCGACAAGTGGGAGTTTATGGAGGTGAACGACGCTCTCTACGATAAGGTATATGTCATCGACGCAGGCGATTCGCAGAACATCAGGCCCGACCAGATTATCACTGTTCGCCAGCTGCGTGACGAGAACTCGTCGCTCAAGCGTAAGGACCTCAAACCTGTGACTGTACGCGAGATTGTTCCCGCAACCTCACGCCAGATTCTCCAGGGTATCACCCGTGCAGCGCTGCAGACCAGCTCGTTTATGTCGGCTGCATCGTTCCAGGAGACTACCAAGGTGCTCAATGAGGCCGCAATCTTCGGTAAGGTAGATCCTCTGTTGAACCTGAAGGAGAATGTAATCTGTGGTCACCTGATTCCCGCCGGTACCGGTGTACGCGACTGGCAGAATGTGACTGTGGGTGCGCGTGTGGACTACGAGAACATCGCAGAGTAAAAAACGCATATAGCGGGCGACTGCTGCGTTATACAACAAAAATTTGCTCCGGCACTTACGCTTAGTAATGTGCCGGAGCATTTTTATTGCAAGCCTTGAAATCTTCGTGATATACATTCGCGCCACCCTCTGCCGACAAAAGGCTTAAGGTGTTTTATGGGTCTTATAAGTCTTATAGGCCCAATATACTCCCCCTCTAAGTTAGAGGGGGTGCCTGAAAGGCGGGGGCGTGTGTCTGCCTTTTGGCCCTTTAAGCCCCTTTGGCCCCTTCCCTCCCCTAAGTTAGGGGAGGGTGGGCGAAGCCCGGGAGAGGTCTGTCTTCAGCGGTCAGCCATCAGTAATCGGTCCCCCAAAATAGTTCACGGGTATTAATTTTAATACCCGTGAACTTTAACATTCAACTTTTAACTCTCAACTCTACCACCGTGGATTGGCCACATCGGGGATGAACTCTATGGTGTAGGTGCCGTCGTCGTGGGCGGTGACACCGATGAAGTCTATCCAGGCCTCGGCGTCGAGGGAGTGGCTCTCTATGTAGTGGTTAGCCGCCTTTATGAGGTTGCCGATCTTCTTGCGCGTCATAGCCTCCACAGGGGCTGTGAGTGAGCCCTCGTGGCGTGTTTTGACCTCCACAAAGTGATAGTGGCCATCGTGAGTGACGGCCACTATATCTATTTCGTGGGGGGCGCTACGCCAGTTGCGCTCGGCTATGATATAGCCGTTTTGGCGCAGCCACTCCATTGCGGCCTTCTCGCCCTCGGCACCTATGCGCAGAGTGTTTGCCATAGGGTGCTATTTGAGCAGGAAGTCGAGCGACTCGCCGGCGTTGACCTCGTAGGGCTCAATGCCGTTGCGGAAGATGCGCAGGGGGCGGGGACCGATGAGCTCGAGTTTGCCGTCGATGTAGCGGAGCATACAGCCCTCCCTCAGACCTACGACCCACATCTTGGGGTTGGCCACCACATACTCGGCGATGCGCTGCTCGCGGGTCTCACCTGCGTGGCCCTCGGGGTTGGCGTCGAGGTAGTGGGGGTTGATCTGGAAGGGGATGGCACCGATGGCGCTGAAGGATGCGGGCTGCACGATGGGCATATCGTTGGTGGTGCAGAGTGTGGGGCAGGCCACATTGCTACCTGCGCTCCAGCCCACATAGGGGGTACCCTCGTTGAGCTTTGCGAGGATGGCCTCCATAAGGCCCTGCTCGTGCATATTCTTCACCAGGTGGAAGGTGTTGCCGCCGCCTACTACGATGGCCTCGGCAGCCTCAATGGCAGCCTTGGGGCTCTCGGCGTGGTGCACGGAGCGCACACGGATGCCGATCTCGTTGAAGCGGGCCTGCACCTTGGCCTCATACTCGTCGTAGGAGAAGGTCACGCCTGCATAGGGCACGAAGGCTACCTCTTTGACACCCTCGAGGTGCTCTTTGATCTGCTGAATGGGGTACTTGAGATACTCCTCACCTGCATTGGTGGAGTTGCTAATGAGCAATAGTTTCATAGAAATCGTATGTTTTTAGGTTTGAAAATTCTGCTTAAAGGTAGTGATAATTGGTCGTTGGAGCAAATTTGTGGTCTATTTTTTGTGCAAAAGAGTGAATATAGCCTGTGGCAGAGGGAGGTGGCTCGAGCCCCCAAAGTGCTTAGGTGCTCATAATCAGACCAATGCACCTGGGTGGCGAGGTGTGGGGAGCAAAAAAGTTGCCATAGTGGGCTCCAATTCGCGAAAAAGTGTTATATTTGTGGCGACTTTTGCTCCAGTGGCAGAAGGAGAAATTGCCACACAATGTTAAACTTAAACTTATAAATTATGTCAGAAATTTCTCAGAAAGTAGTTGAGATTATCAAAGACAGGCTCAATCAGGATGCCAAGAACATCACTCCCGAGGCTAGCTTCGCAAATGATCTTGGCGCAGATTCGCTTGACACTGTTGAACTTATTATGGCCTTCGAGGAGGAGTTCGGTCTTGAGATTCCCGATGAGGCTGCAGAGAAAATCTCGACTGTTGGCGACGCCATCAAGTATGTTGAGGAGCACGCAAAATAGTTTTATCGCGCTGCAAACGACTCAACAGGAGTATATGAGTGAGGTAAAATAGTGCATTTTACCTCACTTTCTCTTTCTATAGAAAAGCACAAAAAACTTTACTAACACCTTAATCTAAATGCTATTATGGAAAACAGGCGCGTAGTAATTACAGGTATCGGCACCATCAACCCTCTGGGCCACAATGTGGCAGAGTATTTCGCTGCTCTGGAGGCAGGTGTCAGTGGAGTGGACCTGATCAAAGGTTTCGATTGCTCCACCAACAAAACAAAGTTCGCTGCGGAGATTAAAAACTACAATGCAGAGGACTATTTCGAGCGCAAGGAGGCACGCAAGCTCGACGCCTTCACACAGTATGCGCTCATCTCCGCCGACGAGGCCATCAAGGACTCCGGTCTGGAGGAGGCAGAATTGGACAAAAACAGGGTGGGCGTTATTTGGGGTGCTGGCATTGGCGGCATCAACGCCATCTACGACGAGATCACGGCCTATGCCAAGAGCGAGAGTGGCCAGCCTCGTTTCAGCCCCTTCTTCATACTCAAGATGTTGCCCAATATGGCAGCAGGTCACATTTCACTCAAGTATGGCTATAAGGGCCCCGGCTTCAGCACCGTGTCGGCCTGTTCGTCGAGCACCCACTCGATTGTTGCAGCCGTTGATCAGATTCGCCTCGGCAGGGCCGATGTGATGGTCACGGGCGGCTCGGAGGGTGCTGTGTCGCTTGTGGGCATCGGTAGTTTCAACTCGATGATGGCCCTCTCGACCCGCAACGACGACCCCAAGACTGCCTCGCGCCCCTACGATAAGGACCGCGATGGCTTTGTTATGGGTGAGGGTGGTGGTGCCCTGATTATTGAGGAGTTGGAGCACGCCATAGCGCGTGGTGCCAAGATTTACGCCGAGATTGTGGGCTGTGGCGTTAGTTCCGACGCCTACCACGTGACTGCTCCCGAGCCCGAGGGTGAGGGTGCGGCCTACTGTATGAGGATGGCACTGGAGGATGCAGGCGTGGCTCCCGAGGCTGTGGACTACATCAATACCCACGGCACATCGACCCCTCTGGGCGACCTGGCCGAGCTGAAGGGTATCCAGAAGGTCTTTGGCGAGCATATCTATGATATGAACATCAGCTCCACGAAGTCTATGACCGGCCACCTGCTGGGTGGTGCGGGTGCTGTTGAGGTGCTGGCTACGGTTATGGCCATCTCCCGTGGTGTGGTTCCTCCCACCATCAACATCCAGGAGCTCGATCCCGCCATTGACCCCCGAATCAACCTCACCAGGGATGTGGCCCAGAAGAGGGATGTGGAGTATGCGCTGAGCAACACCTTCGGCTTTGGTGGCCAGAACTCCACCGTCATCCTTAGGAGATATCACAAGTAGGACGAGGGATGAGTTGGTTAGGACGCATAATTCACTGCCACACGGGGGCCGATAGAGAGTACTATCGTGCCTTCAGGCGTATGTTTGGTGTTACGCCCGACAATATTGAACTCTACAAACTCGCCCTTGTTCACCGCTCCGCATCGGTGAAGGTGGAGGGTGGCGAGAATATCAACAATGAGAGGCTTGAGTTCTTGGGCGATGCGGTGCTGGAGAGCATCGTGTCGGACTACCTCTTCATTGAGTATCCCCACCAGTCGGAGGGCTTTATGACCAAGACGCGCTCGAAGATCGTGAGCCGTCAGTCGCTTAATCGCCTGGCCGAGAAGCTGGGCATCGATAGGATGGTCATCTTTAACCCCACGGGCAACTTCGCCCAGAAGCACCTCTTTGGCGACTGCTTCGAGGCACTCGTGGGTGCGCTCTACCTGGATAAGGGTTACAATACCGTCAATCGCATCGTCATCAACCACCTGCTGCCCGAGTATATGGACCTCGAGGATGTGTCGCAGGTGGAGAATGACCACAAGAGCCGCCTTATTGAGTGGTGCCAGAAGAGCAAGCGCACCATCCGCTTTGCCACCGAGAGCGATGGCGAGCACGGCGGTGCTGGGCAGACAGCCTTTGTGTCGCGTGTGATTATCGACGATATGAAGATGGGTAGCGGTCGTGGCTCCACCAAGAAGGAGGCCGAGCAGGAGGCCGCACACAACGCCTGGGAGCTCTTGGGCGACGAGATGGGCGACTTCATCCTGGATCGCTACGACCACCTCAGCACTGCAGCGCTGACAGGTGCTGCTACAGAGGCGGAGCACAATGGTGCAAAGTAATAATGAAATCGCAGAACGATAAGGAGGTACGCGAGAGGCTTGTGGCAAGGGGCGCGGAGGCGCTCACCGATGCCGAACTGCTGAGCCTTGTGCTCCCCGCCAGACGAGGCGAGGAGAGCGTTGCTACGGCCGAGAGGATGGTGGAGAGTGTGGGTGGCGTAGGGCCACTCGCAAGGCTCACCCTCTCGGAGCTCCGACAACTCGAGGGGCTCGGTATGGATGGCGCTGCCAAGGTTGCCGCTGCCATCGAACTTGGCCGCAGGGTGCTGCTGGCCGAGGGCGAGGAGGGTGCAAACATTACGAACTACCGCGATGTTGTTGCGCTCTTTGGGCCGCTGCTGGGCGCTCTCAGCCACGAGGAGATGTGGGTCCTCTACCTCTCATCATCGAATAGGATTCTGGAGAAAAGGCGTATGTCGGTGGGAGGCCTTTCGTCGCTCACGACCGATTGCAGACTCATCGTGCGCCACGCACTCACGCTCGTGGCCGCTTCGATTATCGTTGTGCACAACCACCCCTCGGGCTTGGCCGAGCCGAGTGGCGAGGACGAGCAGTTCACCAGGCGCCTGCGTGAGGCTGCGGCACTCTTCGACATCGCACTCCTGGACCACATCATCGTGTCACGCGGTGGCTCCTATAGCTTCCGTGCCGACGGCAAACTATGATACAAAACCGCCTTTGGACTTCTCCAAAGGCGGTTTTTT
>JAGBYS010000196.1 GCA_017628675.1 Tidjanibacter sp. | reverse complement strand
GGGGTGTGGAATAAACAAAGAGCCTCTCTAACCATTCGGGTTAGAGAGGCTCTTTAGTTTTTGTCCTTAAAATGGAGAACTATTTTTTAGTGGGCTCCGAGATGCCCAACTCCTTGCGGAGCATAGGAGTGATGTCAACCATCTGATCCTTGTCGAAGTAGATAATCGAACCTACGGCCATATCGAACACGGCAGTGAGGCCAAGCTCTTTGGACACCTTGTCGATGGCAGCAGTAGCCTTCTCAATGATGGGCTGCATCAGTTTGGACTGCTGGTTCTGGAGGTCCTGCTGGCCGGCTTTGCCAAGCTCCTCATAGCGCTGCTGGAGGCTCATAAGCTCCTGCTCTTTGCTCTGGCGGATGGCGTCGGAGTAGGAAGCGGCATTCTTCTGGTACTCGGCAGCTTTGTTGTTATACTCCACCTGGATGATCTCGAGCTGCTCGCCAAGGTCTTTCTGCAGACGCTCCATACTGAGCTGCACATCCTGGATCTCGGGCATCGAGACGATAATCTCCTGGGAGTTTACATAGCCAAACTTGGGCTGCGCGTAGCCTACGGTGGTGGTTGCCACGAGGGCGAGAACCGCAAGCGAAAGTTTCATCATAAATTTCATAAGTGCTGTTTAGAGTTTTATTTATTTAACAAGTTTTATAATCTCCTCGGTAATGTCAATCTCGGGCGAGTAGTAGGGCAGGGCGGTGATGGCGATGTCCACAATCATCTGGTAGCCGCCAGCTGTTGCAAAGTTCTGGATAGCGGTGGCAACCTTCTCGTGGAATGGTTTGAGAAGCTCCTCTTGTTTTTTGGTGAGGATACCGTCGGTGCCGAAGACATTCTGTTGATAGGTGGTAATCTTCTGCTCGTTGGCGATGATGTTCTGCTCCTCGGCCTTCTGCTGCTCATAGGTGAGACCGTCTCGGGCAATCATATAGTTCTGATACATCTCCTCGACCTTCTGATATGCCTCGTCGATATTTTTCTGGTAGGCGGTCGCCAGCTCATCAATCTCCTCTACCGCCTCTGCGTAGGCCTCAATAGCCTGATATACTTTCTGTGTATTAACCACTGCATACTTCTGGGCCGAAACGCTCAGAGTGAATGCCGATGCCACGAGGGCCAAAATGATACTCTTTTTCATACTCTCGTAATTTTATCTTGGTTACTGAATTAGAATTGCTGTCCGATTACGAAGTGGAACTGACTGCCGCTGATGTTGGATGTCGCATAGGGTTTGTCGAAACCGTAGCCCCAGTCGATACCCAGCAGACCAAACACGGGAAGGTAGATTCTTACGCCTACACCCAACGAGCGCTTCAGCTCAAAGGGGTTGAAGTCCTTCCACGAGAGCCAACCGTTACCGGCCTCTGCAAACATCAGTGCATAGATTTGCGACTGAGGCTCCATAATGAGCGGGTAGCGCAGCTCGGCGGTGTATTTATTGTACACATTTGCATAGGTGTAGGTATTCTTGCTGGGGGTCACAGCACCATCCTCATAGCCTCGGAGCGAGATGATGTCCACACCGTAGACATTGTAGCCCGACATACCGTCACCACCGATGTCGAAGCCCTCGAAGGGCGATTGTTTCTCGGGGGTGTAGTTGCCCAGGTAACCCATCTCTGCCCTTGTCATTACAACAAGTTTGCCATCGTTGGTGAGGGGGTAATACCATTTGTAGCTCAATTGCCATTTGTGATACTCAATCCATTTGTATTTCTCCGAGTCGCTCATCGACGAGTAGTCCTTGTTGGGGGTGAAGAGCGAGTAGGGAGGTGTCAGCGTAAGCGAGAACGAGAACTCCGAGCCTCGACGGGGGTAGATGGGTGAGTCGGTGGAGTTACGCGAGAGAAGGGTACGGAAGGTGAAGATGTTTGCCCTGCCGTTGCTGATCAGGAAGTAGTCCCAATCCTTCATCTCGTAGGCCTGATATGCCACCTCGTTGTAGATGGTGAAGTATTGGTCGGGCCACGAGAGCCTGCGACCAAGGCCTGCACTCGCACCCATCGCACGGAAATACTTACCATTGTCCACCAGACCTGTGTAGGCTGTGTAGTAGTTGGTGGTCTGCTCCGACCAGTAGGCACCCACAGTCAGCGAGTTGGGCTTGGTGCCACCGAGCCAAGGCTCAGTGAAGCTTGCCGAGAAGGAGCTATAGTATGTACCGTTGGTCTGACCACGAATGGAGAGCTGTTGGTTGTCACCCTGGGGGTAGGGCCTCCAGGCCTCCTTGTTGAAGAGGTTTTTCATACTCATATTGGTGAAAACCACACCGAGCGAGCCGACGAACATACCGGCACCCCAACCACCGCTAATCTCGAACTTATCCGAGGCCTTCTCGCTCAGTCGCCAGGTTACATCCACGGCGTCATTGGAGCCCATAACGGGACGGATATCGGGGCGAATCTGGGTCTCGTCGAAGTGGCCCATTGCGGCCAGTTGGCGCATAGTCTGCATCAGCAGTGCTCGGTTGTAGAGCTCGCCGGGGCGAGTGTAAATCTCCCTGCGGATAACCTCGTCATTCACCTTGTTGTTGCCCGTGATGCCCACATTGTTGAAGCGATACTGCTGACCCTCAAAGATTTTAATCTCCAGGTCGATGCTGTCCGAACCAATGATAATCTCGGTGGGCGAGATCTGAGATGCGAGGTAGCCCTCGTTCTGGTAGAGTGCATTGACGGTCGAAACATCCTCGGGATCATCCTCCTTGCCCACACCCAGACGCTCGTTGAGAGTCTTCTTATCGTAGGCGTCACCGGGCTTCAGGCCAAGAATGTTATTCAGGTGGTCGGTGGAGTACTTGCTGTTACCCACCCACTTGATGTTGCGATAGTGGAACTTGTTGCCCTCGTCAACGGTAATCTTCAGGCCGATGCGCTCGGGGCTGATAATATAGACCGCATCGCTCACAATCCTTGCGTTACGGTAGCCTTTCGAGTGGTAGAAGTCGATGATGTTGTCGAAGTCCTCCTTGAGCTCATCCTCCCTTAGTTTGGTGTTATGGAAGATGTTGATGCTCTTCTGGTGGATCTTCTTCATCACTC
>JAGBYS010000195.1 GCA_017628675.1 Tidjanibacter sp. | reverse complement strand
TGGGGCGCAAATGGGGCGTCGGCTGCCGCCTTCTGCTCCTCCACATTCTCACCCGCAGGGCGGTTTACATAGCCACACTCAAAGACGATGGCCTCGCCCTTGATGTCGGTCATAACGATGTCGCTGATGTAGATGTTCTCGCACACGCCGCCACGACCCACGCCGCTCTTGAACCTCAGGCCTGTATCGGTGCCCGAGAAGCGGTTGTTCCTCACAACGATGTTGCGCATACCGCCCGAAAACTCCGAGCCGATGACAAAGCCGCCGTGTGCGTGATAGACGGTGTTGTTCTCGATGAGGATATTCTCACAAGGGCCATATTTCACACCGCTCTCACCGGCTCCGGCCTTCATACAGATGCCGTCGTCGCCGGCGTCTACTATGCAGTTCACAACCAGTGCATTGCGGCAACTGCTCAGGTCAATGGCATCGCCATTCTGGGCGTTCCAGGGACACTTCACCGTGACGCCGTCAATGATGACCTCCTGGCAGCGTGTGGGTATGAGGTGGAACTTGGGTGCGTTCTGGAGTGTCACGCCCGAAACATAGACCCTCTGGCAGTCGGTGAAACGGATCAGATGGGTGCGTTGCTTCTCCTGCTCCTTGGGTGAGCTGGCAAGGTTGTCGAAGTGCTTCAGGTCGTAGGGGTACCAGAGCGAGCCGTCGTCGGTCACGGTGCCACCCATCGACAGAAACTCCTTCCACTCCGTATCGCTCACCTTGCCACGCTTGACGGGGCGCCACATTGCGCCATTGCCGTCGATGGTGCCCTCGCCCGTAATGGAGATATTTTTTCGCTTGCTGGCCGAGATGAGGGTTGTGGTCTTCTCGCCCTTCAGGTGGAGAGCCCTGTCGGGGGTGGCCATAATTATGGCGTTCTTCTCCAGGTGGAGGTCGATGTTGTCCTTGAGTGCTATGGGGCCTGTGAGCCAGATGCCAGCGGGGACTACAAGGTGACCGCCGCCTTGCTTCGAGAGCGATGCTATAGCCTTATTGAAGGCGTCGGTGTTGAGCGTAAGTCCGTCACCCACAGCGCCAAAGTTTGTGAGGAGCACCGTCAGCTCGGGTATCTCTGCAAGCACGGGAGTTGGCATCTCCACGGGGAGGTTCTGATAGTAACTGCTGTAGTCTTGTGCCTGGATGGTGAGGGTGGCCATAAGCGCCACAACCCACAAAAGGAGTCGTTTCATAGCTTGAAAGTATTGAGTTCTTTGGACAAAAATAGTAAAACTTTGTTGAAATTGAAAGTTGAGAGTTGAAAATTGAAAGTTTTTTGAGGGGGTGAAAAGGGCGAAAAGGGCCAAAAGGCAAAAAGGCCCCATAGGACCTTAGGGAAGAACAGGAGTTTAGGGAGTTTAGGGGGGTATGGCCTCCTCCCTAACTTCGCTATATTCCCTAATTTCATTTCCGCCCTTTTAGCCCTTTTGGCCCTTCTCTAAATTCTCAATTTTCCCCAATAATTAGCTAAAGCTAATAATTTTCAACTTTCAACTTTCAACTTTCAACTCTTTTCGCTACCTTTGTAGGTTAAATGTGAATATCTATGGAAAAACAGTATATTTTAGACTATAACGCAAGCAATCCTGAGGTTGTTCCCGAGAGTCGCAGGTGTGAGCTCTCGCTCGGTCACGGCTGTGAGTTCTGCCCCAAGGAGGCAGAGATGACGGCCGAGGCACGCCCCGGTTGCTACAAGCTCCACGAGAACGACTGGCTGGCCGACTATCCCAACAACCTCCCCACCGAGATTGTGGAGGTGAGGTTCAAGAATACCCACCGTGGCTACTACGCCAATGTGAATAATCTTCCCCTGGCCATCGGCGACATTGTGGCTGTGGAGGCCTCGCCCGGTCACGACATCGGCATCGTTTCGCTCACGGGCGATATGGTGGCTCGTCAGATGCGCCGTGTGGGCTTCAATCCCCACAATGGCGAGTTCCGCAAGGTCTACCGCAAGGCGCGCCCCTACGACATTGAGAAGTGGCACGAGGCGGTGGCAAGGGAGCACGAGGTTATGATTCGCTCCAGGCAGATTGCTGCCGATATGAAGCTCGATATGAAGATTGGCGATGTGGAGTTCCAGGGCGACGGCATAAAGGCCATCTTCTACTACATTGCCGACGAGAGGGTCGACTTCCGTGAGCTCATCAAGGTCTTCGCCGACCAGTTCCGCATCCGCATCGAGATGAAGCAGATTGGCGCACGCCAGGAGGCGGGCCGCATCGGTGGTCTGGGTGCTTGTGGTCGTCAGCTCTGCTGCTCGTCGTGGATCAGCTCCTTCAACTCCGTGACGACGGGTGCGGCGCGCACTCAGGAGCTCTCGCTCAACCCCCAGAAACTCGCAGGTCAGTGCAGCAAACTCAAGTGCTGCCTCTCCTATGAGCTCGACTGCTACACCGACGCACGCCAGGAGTTCCCCCGCATCAACGGTCCTCTGCAGGCTCTGGATGCCGACTACTTCCACATCAAGAGTGATATCTTGGCTCGCACGATGAGCTTCAGCACCCAGCCAGGCTCTATGGCGGGTCTGGTGACCTTGTCGGTGGGTCGTGTGAAGGAGATTATGAGGCTCAATGCCGAGGGCAAGAAGCCCGAGAAGATTACTTCGGACACCATTGTGGATACCTCTACCGAGGAGCCCACATATATCAATGTCATCGGCGAGGATAGCATCACCCGCTTCGACAAGTCCAAGAGGAAAAAGAAGAAAAACAATAAATCCAAAGGCTCCAAACAGGGTGGTGACCAGAAGGGCGGCGAGTCCAAAGGTGGCGACCAGAAGGCGAGTGA
Source organism: Tidjanibacter sp. (assembly GCA_017628675.1). Taxonomy (GTDB): domain Bacteria; phylum Bacteroidota; class Bacteroidia; order Bacteroidales; family Rikenellaceae; genus Tidjanibacter. The sequence continues at coordinate 4,279 of JAGBYS010000195.1, read as the reverse complement.
GCCCAAGGAGCAGCGTGAGCCCAAAGCACCCAAGGAGCAGCGTGAGCCCAGGGAGCCCAAGGCACCCAAGCAGGGTGGTGACGGCGAGCGCAAAGAGGGTGAGCGCAAAGAGGGTGAGCGCCGTGAGGGCGAGCGCAGGGATGGCAACCGTGGCCGCAACAACCGCGGACGCAATGGCGGTCGCTCGCGTGGTGGTCAGCCCCGAGGTGAGCGCAAGGATAACAAGGAGCCCAAGGCTGAACCCAAGGAGGCATAGCAGTTTTGAACCAAACAGTAGAGAGCAAAAGGTATGATGCGTAGGGTAGTGTGGATTGTGCTGGTGGCACTGTGGGCTGTGGGTTGTACCCCCAGGCCTGAGGGTGCCGTTGTGGCCGACACCCCTCGCGGTGGCTGGGAGCCCCACGAGGAGGTGGCTATCATCTACGACAATACCGACACCCTTTCGCTCTATAATGTGGGCGTGGCGCTCCGAGTGGAGAGCAGCCGTGTGGAGGGCCCCGTGAGCCTCAAGGTGGAGTGTGAGTCGCCGCTGGGCAGCCGCTTTGAGAGCAGCGTAGTGCTACGTGCCGAGGGCGTACACTCGGGAGGCTCGTTCACCGAGATTAAGGCCCCCTGGGTGGAGAAGGCTCTCTTTGGCGAGAGTGGCGAGTATCTGTTCATCCTCACCCCCGAGCAGGAGCTCAAGGGCGTATGGATGGCGGCAATAACGATTGAAAAATAGTAACAAGAAGAGATAATGGGAAAAGATAAGATTAGAAGATTTAACGAGAACCTCACCTTCGAGTGTATGGTGCAGCCTGCCTTCGAGGAGGTCTTCGACAAGGACCACCCTATGAAGGGCAGGTGGGGCGAGTTCTTCGGCAATACCAACCCCATAGTGCTGGAGCTTGGCTGTGGCAGGGGTGAATATACGGTGGCACTTGCCGAGCGCAACCCCGACAAGAACTTCATCGGTGTGGACATCAAGGGCGCAAGGATGTGGCGTGGAGCCAAGACGGTCACCGAGCGTGGCATCCGCAATGCGGGCTTCCTGCGCACCAGGATTGAGTTCATCTCGTCGCTCTTTGCAGAGGGCGAGGTGAGCGAGATATGGATCACCTTCCCCGACCCACAGATGCCCAAGCAGAGGGCTAAGCACCGCCTGACGGGCCCCCTCTTCCTGGCACGCTACGCCAAGATTCTTGCCAAGGGAGGAATGATTAACCTCAAGACCGACTCGCAGTTCCTGCACGAGTTCACCAAGGAGGTTATCGCCCAGAATGAGCTCCCCTGTGAGGTTGCCAACAACGACATCTACGGCTCGGGCTACGCCGACGAGACCCTCTCGGTGAAGACCGCCTATGAGAGTAAGTTCCTGGCACAGGGTATGCCCATTACATACCTGCGCTACTCCTTGGGCGACAAGAGTGCATTTTGCGACATAACCGAGGAGGTGGAGAACCGACTCCAAGAGCTTCGCCCCGATAGGGCCGACAATTAAACCGAAAAGAGAGAATTATGAATATACGAATTGGTGTGACGCTGGGTGACCCATCGGGTGTGGGTGCCGAGACGGTTATTAAGATTTTCCGCGACCAGAGGATGTTCGATATGGCGACCTTCGTGCTCTATGGAGCCTCGAAGTCGATGTCCTACTATAAGGCCAAGGTGGAGGACGCCGAGCAGGTGAACTATACCTTGGTGCGTTCGGCCTCGGAGGCCCACGAGGGCAAGCTCAACCTTGTTGAGTGTGGCAAGGCCGATATGCGCATCACGGCCGGCGAGGCTTCTGCTGAGGCCGGTGCTGTGGCTGTGGAGTCGCTCCGCAGGGCTGCGGAGGATGTCAAGGCGGGCCATCTGGACCTGCTTGTCACCTGCCCCATAAATAAGAACTCTATGGACGAGGCAGGCTTTGGCGCTGTGGGCCACACGGAGTATCTGGCACAGCAGTTCGGTGGTGAGCCACTGATGCTGATGTGCAGCGATATTATGAGGGTGGGCCTTGCGACCATCCACATCCCCGTGGCGGAGGTGGCAGCGGCACTCTCCAAGGAGCTTATCACCAAACGCATAGCACAGCTGGAGCGCTCCTTGAAGGAGGACTTCGGCGTGCGTAAGCCCCGCATCGCCGTGCTGGCACTTAATCCCCACGCGGGTGACGGAGGCCTTCTGGGCAAGGAGGAGCAGGAGATCATAGCTCCCGCCATCCGTGAGGCCTACGAGGGCGGTACGCTGGCCTTTGGCCCCTTTGCGGCCGATGGCTTCTTTGCGGCGGGCACCTTCAAGAAGTACGACGCCGTGCTGGCTATGTACCACGACCAGGGACTGGCCCCCTTCAAGACCCTCACCCCCTATGGCGTGAATGTCACCACCAACCTGAAGGTTGTGCGCACCTCGCCCGACCACGGCGTGGGCTACGACATTGCCGGCAAGGGTGTGGCCGATGAGAGCTCTATGCGCAACGCCATCTATATGGCTCTGGACATCTACCGCTCGCGCCTGAGGGAGGCCGAGTATGCCGCCAACCCCCTGAAACATATTGTGCGCGAGAGGGGCGGCCGCGATAGGGATGCCAAAGACATAAAGGAGTTGAAAGTTGAAAATTAGAGGTAGAGTATTGCTGGTGGTTCCGAAGCAAGAGGTGGCAAAGAGTGCTAAGTTTCGGCTACACTAAAAGTTTTTGGTGAAGCTTTTTACAAAAAGCTTCGAAAAGGAGCGCCAACGGCGCAAAAAAAGAGAAAAGATACGATATAAAAAGATAATTGGGGCGGTAGGCTGCAGGTCGTATTGCGGTGCCCCTTGAAACATTAACTAAAAATTATGGAACAGATTAAGATTACCTTCCCTGATGGCAGCGTTCGTGAGTATGCCAAGGGAACAACTGCAATGCAGATTGCAGAGGGTATCAGCTCGCGTCTGGCGGCTGATGTGTTGTCTGCGACTGTGAACGATGAGGTGCAGGACCTTCTGGCCCCCATCGAGGCAGACGCAACTATCAAGCTCAACAAATGGGAGGATGAAGAGGGTCGCCGCACATTCTGGCACACCTCGTCGCACCTGCTGGCTGAGGCTCTCGAGAGCCTCTATCCCGGCATCAAGTTCGGCATCGGCCCCAGCATTGAGAACGGTTTTTACTACGATGTAGATTCGCCCACCCCCATCACTGAGGCCGATCTCCAGAAGATCGAGAAGAAGATGGAGGAGCTTGCTCGCACCAAGGAGCCCGTTGTGCGCCGTGAGGTGCCCAAAGAGGAGGCTCTTGCTACCTTCAAGGCCAAGGGCGACCAGTATAAAGTGGAGCTTATTGAGGCTCTGGAGGATGGCACCATCAGCTTCTACAGCAATGGCGCCTTTACGGACCTCTGCCGTGGCCCTCACCTGCCCAACACGGGCTACATCAAGGCCATCAAGCTCACCAGCATCGCAGGTGCCTACTGGCGTGGCGATGAGAAGAACAAGATGCTCACCCGTATCTACGGCGTATCGTTCCCCAAGAAGGCTATGCTCGACGAGCACCTGGCAATGTTGGAGGAGGCCAAGAAGCGTGACCACCGCAAATTGGGCAAGGAGCTCGAGCTCTTCACCTTCTCGCAGAGGGTAGGTCAGGGTCTGCCTTTGTGGCTGCCCAAGGGTGCAGAGTTGAGGGGCCGCCTGGAGAACTTCCTCCGTGCCGTGCAGAAGAAGTACGGCTACGAGCAGGTTATCACTCCCCACATCGGTCAGAAGGAGCTCTATGTGACCTCGGGCCACTATGCTAAGTATGGCAAAGACTCGTTCCAGCCCATCCACACCCCCTATGAGGGCGAGGAGTTCCTGCTGAAACCTATGAACTGCCCCCACCACTGCGAGATCTTCAAGTTCAAACCTCGCTCCTATAAGGACCTCCCCCTGCGCTTTGCAGAGTTCGGTACCGTATATCGCTATGAGCAGAGCGGCGAGCTCCACGGCCTTACCCGTGTGAGGGGCTTCACCCAGGATGACGCCCACCTCTTTGTGCGCCCCGACCAGCTCTTGGAGGAGTTCGAGAATGTTATCGACATCGTGCTCTACATCTTCAAGACCCTCAAGTTCGACGAGTTTACGGCACAGATTTCGCTACGTGACCCCAACAACAAGGAGAAGTATATCGGCTCTGACGAGAACTGGGAGCGCGCCGAGCAGGCCATCATCAAGGCTTCGGAGGAGAAGGGCCTCAAGACCGTTGTTGAGTACGGCGAGGCAGCCTTCTATGGTCCCAAGCTCGACTTTATGGTCAAGGACGCTATCGGCCGCAAGTGGCAGCTCGGTACCATCCAGGTGG
>JAGBYS010000194.1 GCA_017628675.1 Tidjanibacter sp. | reverse complement strand
TTGGTGGGCTCGTCAAGGAGGAGTAGAGGGGTGCTGCAGGCCATCGCAAAGGCGATGAGTACCTTCTTGCGCTGACCCATTGAGAGGGAGCCAAACTTCGCTGAGGTGTCCACCTGGAACTCGCTGGTGGCCTCACGGAAGAATGCGTGGTCGAAGCCTTGGTAGAATGGTGCAGTGGCTGCAACCCACCTGTCGGCGCTGATGTTGGGAAGTGCGAACTCCTCGGGTAGGTAGGCAATCTGCGAGAGCATCTGCTGGTTGTGATCCTGGGCCTTGTGGCCGAGGGTCGTGATGGTGCCGCCGGTTGGGGTTAGCAGGCCGCTAAGGAGCTTTAGGAGTGTGCTCTTGCCGATGCCGTTGGAGCCGAGCAGACCACAGATGCGCCCCCTTTCGATAGAGAGTGTCAGGTCGCGGAAGATCTGCCCTTTGCCGCGATAGCTGAATGTGAGATTCTTTGCGTTAATCATAGTGTATTGGTGTATTAATAGATTAGTACACCACAAAGGTAGAGAAAAAAATCTATCCTCCAAATTTTTGTTGCTGATTTTTTGGCGGATTTTTATGGGGATAAAAAACAAGGCTGTATTGTAAATACAGCCTTGCGTGGTATGATTTTTTTGGTTTTGTGTTGCTTTAGAAGCGGTAGCCGAGGGTGAGGCCGATGGAGATGTAGCGATACTCGTCGGCAATGCGGCCCACCTCGCCCGAACGGAACTGGTTCATATAGCGCAGATCTGCAGTCCAATCCTGCCAGTCCAGACCGATAGCGGCGGTCCAACCCCAGGGGTTGCGGTTGAGCATTTCGGCAACGGCCGTCTGGTAGTCGTTGTCCTCGCCCTTGAAGGTGGTATTGGCCGTCTGGTAGATGTTGGCAGAGAAGGTCACACCGCCACCCAGACGCAGGTTGAGCTGGTCGTTGAGTTTGTAGCCGCCACCAACGACCAAGGGGAAGGTGAAGTAGCCTGCCGAGGCGCTCTGGCCGCCACCGAAGTAGAAGTCCATATCCCACGATGCGTCGAGCTGACCATAGAGCGAGAAGCCACCCTTCAGGGGGATGATACCCCTCATATAGCCACCCAACTGGATGCCCGCATTAGGACCACCCAGGAGCGACTGGAGAGCTGTGGTGTTGGTGACCAGGTGCTGATAGGGCATCGAGAGGCCCACCTTGGGACCGAAGATGAAGTTCTGCTGGCGAATCTCCTTGGCGCTCTTGCCGCTCTGGCCAAAAGCAACCGCAGTCGACAGAACCACGAGTGCCACTAAACTAAGTATCTTTTTCATAATCCTTGTGTGCGTACTAAATTATTCGTTGATTACCCAAGCACCAAATGGGGTGGGGAGTGAGGTGCCACCATTGGCAGCCCTTGTTGCACCCTGCTCGGAGGGGTAGTTGGTGTCGCTGAAGGTCATCGACTCACTCTTCTGCATTGCGTCGTAGGTGCCCACCTTGGTGGTAGCCACGCTGCTGGCAGCGTCGAAGGAGTAGATGTCGAAGCCACAAGCGTTCTGAATCGAGCGGAGCTCTCCTCGCTTGTTCTCCTCAATCTGGTCGGTGGTCATCACGATAGGCTCGGTGCCATCTGCGCCCGCACCGTGGAACTTGAGCACCTGGGTGATGACGCCCTGCTTGTTGTAGTTGGCAGCCCAGATGGTGTCGTTCTGGAAGGCGTTCACGGGCTCTTTGAGCTCCCAGAGGATGTGGTCATAGTCGGTACCGTCGAAGGTGATGGTATTCTGCTCGGGGTCGTAGATACCCAGCAGACGGGGACGGCTCAGGCCGAAGAACTCGGAGGCCACATACTCATACTTGCCCACCTTCTGGAGGCGCATATAGAAGGCGCCCTTGGCCTCATTGGTCGCATCTGCGGGGGCCGAGTAGTGGGTGTCGTAGTAGCCGACTCTCACCAGAGGAGCCTTCTCGTCGTCCACAATGGTGAGTGTGGTGCTCTTGATGGAGCCCATCTCGGAGCCATCTACCTTGGAGAGAGTGAACTTGATGGTGACGGTCTCGCTCTGGAGGTAGTCGTTATTGTGGGTCTTGAAATATACCTTCTTGTTGTAGCCCGAGTAGGTCACCTCGAGGTTTTCGATTTTGGCTGTGCGATCGCCGGTCTTGGTCACGGTGTAGGTTTGGTCCTCGACGATGAACTCCATCACATCGCTCAGCGTGAGCTCACCTGCCAGGTTGTCCTTACCGGAGAGCATCTCCACCTCCATATCCACCACAACGGGGTATTTGTAGGGCGAGTGCATCAGATAGACGGAGATGTAGCCGTTCTCGGCGCCTTCGTCGCAATCGAAGGTCGCATAGCTAAATTCGAGGTCGGTGGCCGAGGGCTCATCCTTGCATCCCACAAGGCCCACTAAGGCCAAGAGGATCAGAGCAAACCAGCCGCTTTTGAGTCTTATTTTTTCCATAGAATGGTTGTTTTCTTTTGGTTGTTTCACATCTCGCGTGCGCACACATACGCACACATTATGCAAAGGTAACGCATTTTTGGAGAAAATCGTACAACTACCTCTCCAAAAAGTGATTTTTTCCTGCTTTTGTGCCCTTTGGGGGTGGGGATGTGTGGCCCTCGAAAGGGAAGAGGGCGTGAGTGAAGTGAGGGGGGCTACTCGATGGCCGAGCAGTAGGTGTTGTAGAGTTCCATTACGCCGTTGGTGTAGGCGATGGTGATTTTGGCATCGCGGAAGCGGCGCACCCTGCAGTCGTTTGCGGCAACCCACTCGGCGTCGTTCATATTGAGGAACATCGCCTCTACATCGGCCCACGAGTGGGGGTTGCCTCCTGCCACCTCCACCAACCTTTGGGCCTCCATAGTGCGCGAGATGCCACAGTTGTAGCTGGCTACCATTATGGCCATCTGGTCGTCAGTGGTGGGGAAGTCGCCGAAGCCGAGCGCCCTGCTACTGCGACGCAAGAGTTTGGCCGCCAGGGTGATATTGGTACTCGGGTCGCTAAGGTCATACTCGCCCTCGAGCCTCAGATCCTCAATTACGATGGGGGTTACCTGCATCAATCCGACGGCCCCTCGGTTGGATACCTGGTTGTTGCGGAAGCGCGACTCGTGGTAGGCCATAGCCGACATCAGACGCCAATCTACACCCACACGCGAGGATATCTGTCGGAGTTGCTTATCCCACACAGAGATGCCGTCAATGACCCTTGTGGGGCGATAGTTGAGGTGGGTGAAACGCTCTGCCACGGAGGTCTCGCCAAAGTAGATGTCGACCATTGTGGCATACTCCTCGGTGAGCGAAAACTCCTCGAGGGCTCTGTTGAACTCCCCTCTTGTGTGTCTGTTGGCAAAGACCAGCACCACCTCATAGGGCTCCTCGACGGTGCCCACGGGCCTAAGGTCACGGTAGAGAAAGCGGATGAGCTCCGCATCGCTCGGCTCGCAGATGATGGCGTCGGCCTTGCCTGCCACCACTTGGCGTGCCATCGAAAGGCCGTCAAGTCGTGTGGTGTCACACCTGACGCCCGACAAGGTCATCGCCTCGAAGGTTGCGGTGTGGTGGAATGCCACATCCGAGAGCACTCGTTTGCCCTTCCACGCCTCGGTGGGGTTTATGCCTTTGGCGATTGATGCCCAGCGGGGCATTACAAGTATATAGTTGGTGGTGTAGAGGCTCTCAGTCGGATAGCCCGAGAAGATTTTTTTTGCATAGGAGGGGATGACGGCAATGTCCAAAGAGCCTGTCGAGAGTCCCTCCAAAATGTTCTCCGTGGGGGTGGAGAGAGAGATGTCTATGGTGTGGCCACAGCGCAAGGCGAGCGAGTCCGTAAGGTCGGCCACGAAACTATACCTCTCGCCTCCTGCCACACAACAACCTGCCACCTGCTCGGCCACGGCCATACGCCAATGGGACTCATCGCCAGAGTCGGGCCCCGAGGTGTTGTGGGTTACAACAACACCGCAGACAAGCCCCACTGCAAGGAGTAGAACAATGCGTATGGAACGGCGTTTAGTCATCGAAGTACCAGCAAACTCCGTATTTCAGTAGTGCTCGGTTGTAGGGGTAGAAGGGCACGCTGAAGGAGTCTTTGTAGTTTTCCAGAAGTCCCTCGCTCAGGTGTTGATACTGAACGAAGATTCTCATAGTCTTCCACTTGGCCGTCAGGAAGAAGTTGGCGTAGGGGTAGTTGCCCACCAACACATCCTTTTGGTTGTGGAAGGTCATCAGTGCAGGGTTGTAGGCCTGAGCGTAGTAGGGTGTGTTGGCCCAGCAGTCCACACCCACCTTCATCGTGAGCACATCCCTGACGGGCTGGAAGGTGTAGTAGTAGGAGATGTGACCCGCCAGACGGGGCACGGGGAAGATGTCCGAGGTGCTGTGCTGGAAGAGTATGCGGTGGTCCAGATGGAGTCCTCCTAAGGTGAAGTTCTGCTCCAGATAGATGGCCGACACGCTCTCGATGGCGATATCCTGCGAGGGTTTGGCATCAGTGCCGTAGTATATGGGGTTGCTGATGATGGCCTGATTGACACCAATCTTGGTGCCCGTCAGCGGCACATCCAGCGCCACATTTATCTCCGTGATGTTTTCTCGCTGGAAGTTGTTCTCCCAGGCAAAGTGGTTCGAGAAGTAGTGCTGCTCCCAATAGGAGGGGCTCTGAAGGTCATATTTCAGTTGGCCCGAGAGGGTTACGGGAAGATCTTTGATGTAGAAGCGGAGGGCTGCATCGGCATCGAAATCGATGTCGCCCGCACGGTAGCCAATCATATTGATCCTTGCCCTGCCGTGCCAATCGAACCACTTGCCAATCTTACCCTGCGCATCGGCATAGAGGTAGAAGGTGTTGTACTTGTCGCTCTTTTGGCCCTTCAGGTAGTCGTCCATACGGAAGTGCTGGTACTCGTGGTGATCCCAACCCACACCGCCATCGATAGTACCCAAGACACCGTTGCGGTCGTAGGGCACAAACTGCACAAAGAGTCGGTTGGAGAGCAACGACTCGGTGAGCGTATCGCTTGTGGTATTGGGGTCTATGAACCAGTTGTCGTAGTAGTTGAGCGTTTCGACCACTCGGCCCTGACGGTCGGTTATGTTGTAGGTCGTACCCTTGCGAGTGTCGGTGTAGCGACGGCCCCAACGGTTGAAGGTGATGGCGTGGCCGAAGTGTATGGCTGTGCGGTCGGCCATTGTGAATACCGAGTCGCTCATAGGCGTGAAGGGTATGCCGAAACTCTGCACGGCGTAGAATGAGGTGTTGGTGGCCTTGTTGAGCGCATCGGCCATCTTCATCGGCAGACCTTGTGCCGACTCATAGAGGGTGTCGCTCACGTGCCAAGCCTCCACCAGACCGCCGTTCTCCCTCTGAGAGATGGAGTTGGTGATGACGCCGGCGTGGAGTGAATAGCGCTTGCCGGTGTGGGCAATGGCGGCTGCAAAGTCCTGAACCTTACCTCGTTGCCAGGTGTAGATGCCGCGCGAGTGGTAGCTGTTGTAGCGCACATTGAAACCCGTCGAGGGGGTTATGTTCTGGGCGTGGAGCACCTCGAGTTTGTCCTCGGCATAGCGCTTCTGACCTGCTGTCTGGTAGGCGAGCGAGGTGTAGGGGCGCTTGTTGTTGTAGTGGACAGCGTTCTCCGTTGTGAAGAGGTAGGCGTAGTAGGCATCCGTGAAGTCGAAGTTGTTGCCCGAGGGGCGGCGGAAGAAGTTCAGCGGGGTGGATACACCGCCGAGGATGCCCACATTGGCGTCGCCCACATCCTCCCTCTGGAATACATAGTCGCGATTGAACTCACCAAGGAGCGTATCCACGGGCATCATATGCACGTGGTTGGTGTAGGTGTCGGCCACCCACTTGAAGTGTTTCTGGTAGCGTATGCTGTCGTTGAAGAAGTAGGACTCCAGAGGCATTATCTCCTTGACTCTCACCGAGTCGGCCTGCTCTTCCTGCTCAATGGGGTTGCCGTTTTCGTCGAGCTCTTGTTCTTGTGAGTAGGGGTTATTGTTCTGCATTGCTGCCATCTGTTCGCTCATACGACCCAGGTCCGAGGCGGACATAGTCTGGGCCCACAAGGAGCCCTCACGGCCCAGGAGCATTGCAGCAAGTAGAGAGAGTATGTAGATTCCTTTTTTCACAGTATCTTCTTATTCGGTTTTGTTTGTTTTCGACCCAAAGAGGTTCATAAGGATCGAGATGATAATGTACAGAAGTATGATACACCAGGCTGTGCCCGCTCCGCCAATAATCAGTATGGCCAGCGAGAGCAGCAGGAATGTGTAGCGCAGACGATTCTTTGGCTCGCGAGCCGAAAAGCCCTTGAACTTGAGCGAGAACATCCTCAAGGGGGAGATGAGCAACCAGGCACCCACAACGCTACTGGCGAGTATGTGGCTTGGATTGAGTGCGATAGTGCCCTCCGAGGTGGCCCAGGCAATGGAGCCTACGGCAATGGCGAGTGCGGGCGTGGGCAGACCGATGAAGCTCTCGTGTTGCTCCTCGTCGATATTGAAGCGTGCAAGGCGCAGGGCCGAGAAGAGTGCCACCAGCAGGCACATCATCCACCACCAGCCCTCGCCTCCGGCGTCATTGAACATCGCTACGAGCACCATCGAGGGGGTCACACCGAAACTGACCATATCGGCCAGCGAGTCGAGCTGCACGCCAAGAGGCGAGTACTGACCCGTCAGTCGGGCGGCAAAGCCGTCAAGAAAATCGAAGATGGCCGAGGCTGCAATGAAGGCCAGCGGGAGAGTGATCGGGGTGCTCTGTGGGTCCCAGATGTGTGCTATGGCACAGAGGGTGGCCATCATTCCGCAAAGCAGATTGCCGAGTGTGAGAATATTTGGCAGTGTAAAATACTTTATTTTCATTTTTTGCGTTCTAAAATAGCAGTAGTGCTAAATAAAAGTGGTATAATAATTGGCAAAGGTAGTAAAATTTCGTACTTTTGTCCAATAGTAACCGAGGGAAGTTGTGCAAAAATAACGCACCTCGACCCAAAAACATTGCATTTGTGATGAACAAGAACCAATTTTGTGTGATTATGGCGGGCGGAGTCGGCAGCCGATTCTGGCCCATCAGCCGCCACTCAAGGCCAAAACAGTTTCTCGATGTGCTCGGAACGGGCAAGAGTCTGCTGCGTGCAACTTTTGATCGTTTTGCCAACATTATCCCCGTGGAGAATATCTTGGTAGCCACCAATGCGGGCTATCGCGATATGGTGTTGGAGGAGATTCCCGAGATTAGCGCCTCGCAGGTTTTGTGTGAGCCTGTGGGCAGGAATACGGGCCCCTGTATTGCCTATGCGGCTATGCATATCCGCAGCCTGAATCCCGATGCGACGATGGTTGTGAGCCCTTCGGACCACCTGATTCTCAACGAGCATCACTTCTGCGAGGTTATTCAGCAGTGCTTGGACTTCACCGACGAGGTGCCCGAGACGCTGCTCACCATCGGCCTGCAACCCACCCGCCCCGAGACGGGCTATGGCTACATCCAGGTCAGCAAGCGAGAGGTCTATGGCAAGTTCAACAAAGTAAAGACCTTCACCGAGAAACCCAGTTTGGATCTGGCCAAGGTCTTTGTGGATAGTGGCGAGTATTTCTGGAACTCGGGTATCTTTGTTTGGAGTGTGGATACCATCCTGGCCGCCTTCAAGGAGCATCAGAGCGAAACCTACCAGCTGCTCGATTCGATTCGTGACAGCTATGGCACCCCTATGGAGCAGGCCGAGATTGATAGGGTCTATCCCGAGTGTGGTGGCATTTCGGTCGACTACGGCATTATGGAGCGCTCCTCGAATGTGTGGGTGCGCTGCAGTGACTTCGGTTGGAGCGACCTGGGTACCTGGGGCTCCATCTACCAGCACTCGGCCAAGGACGAGCAGGGCAATACGCTGCGTATGGGCACTTTCACCTTCGACACGGAGAACTGCATCATAAAACTCCCCTCGGATAAGATTGCTGTGCTCGAGGGACTCAAGGACTACATTGTGGTCGATACGGACGATGTCCTGATGGTCTGCCCCCGCAAGGCAGAGCAGCACATCAAACGATTCATTGAGAATGTGAAATTCGAGACGGGCGAAAAACATATTTAGTGGGCCTAAAGAGAGATGATAGAGCAAGAGATTGTAGAGCGATTGTATGATATTTTCTGCTCCTCCGAGGGGGTGCAGACCGATAGCCGCAAGGTTCAAAAGGGCCAGATGTTCTTTGCCCTTAAGGGCGGCAATTTCGATGGCAATAAGTATGCCTCTTCGGCACTCGAAGCGGGTGCTGTGGTGGCTGTTATGGATGACCCACAAGTGGCTGTGGATGAAAGATATGTGCTGGTTGAGGATGTGCTTGAGGCGCTCCAGGCTATGGCCCATCTGCATCGCCAGAGACTTGCCATTCCGGTGCTTGCAATTACGGGCACAAATGGCAAGACGACCACCAAGGAGTTGGTCGCTGCAGTGCTCTCCAGAAAGTTTAGGATTTGCTACACACAGGGCAACCTGAATAACCACATCGGTGTGCCGCTGACGCTGCTTTCGATTCCTCGCTCCACGGAGTTTGCCATCGTGGAGATGGGCGCAAGTGCCCAGCGTGAGATCGCTCTGCTGGCCTCAATCGCTGCCCCCA
>JAGBYS010000193.1 GCA_017628675.1 Tidjanibacter sp. | reverse complement strand
TGTGCTGGAGGAGATTGTGGGCGAGATTGAGGACGAGCACGACGAGCCCGAGATGGTCGAAAAGGTGCTCAAGGATAACCAGTGGGTATTCTCGTGCCGACTGGAGGTCGCCTACCTCAATGAGCGCTACCAGCTGGGCCTCTCGGAGGAGGGCGAGTATGACACTCTGGCGGGCTACATCATCGACCACTACGGCAGTATTCCCACCGTGGGAACCGTCATTGAGTGTGAGGGTAAGGAGATAAAAATCCTAAAATCTACCTCTTCGAGGGTAGAATTGGCAAAAGTTAGGGTTTTGTGATAGTTTTTTTGGAGAAAATCACTATATTTGAAGCCAATTTTGTGACAGCAAAAACGAACGAAAATAATAAACAATAAAAAACAAAACTTTCAGTATGGCAACTTTGAATGATTTGAGGACCAAAGGTGGCGTGGTAGTGACCGTCGTTATCGCCGTTGGTCTTGTCGCTTTCTTGCTTGGCGACCTGTTCAGCAGCGGTAGCAACATCTTCTCGTCGAGGGCTAACCGCGTAGGTAAAATTAATGGCAAAAATGTTGAATATCAGGAGTTCCTCGTGCACTCGGAGTATGTGAAGAACATCTACGCAATGACGCAGGGTTCGAGCGCCTTCGATTCCGCAGCCTACGATGCAATCTATCAGGAGGCTTGGAACGATATGATTATGACTCACTCTTTCCAGCCCTCGTTCCAGAAGATGGGTATGACCATCTCGGAGGCCGAGATGAAAGATATGGTCAACGGTAACTTCATCTCGCCCGTCTTCAACGCTTCGCCCGAGGTGCTCTATCAGTTCCTCGTCGCAGCACAGAGCGACCCCTCCGCTTACCAGAGGTGGAACTACTTCAAGAAGGTGGCTTCGGAGCAGAGGCTGATGGGTAACTACTCGGACCTCGTGGCTGCTGGTTTCTATGCCAACGCTCTCGATATCGAGAACGCCAACAAGGCTGCTAACACCGCCAGCAACGCCAAGATCGTGTCGAAACCCTACTTTATGATCGCCGACTCGTTGGTTGCAGAGCCCACCAGCAGCGAGATCAAGAAGTACTACGAGGAGCACAAAGAGCTCTTCCGTCGCAACGCCGAGAACCGCGCTGTGGAGTATGTAGTATTCCCCGTAGATCCCTCGGAGGCCGACTATGCAGCTGCTAAGGCTGAGGTTGAGAGCCTGGCTAAGGAGTTCGCTGCTGCACAGAATGTATTCCAGTTTGCAGCTTCGGAGACCCACGGCTCGATGGACGAGAGGTACTACTCGGAGAGCAACATCCCCGCTGAGTACAAGGCTTATGCCTTTGGCAACAAGAAGGGTCAGATGTATGGTCCCGAGAAGAAGGGTGACAGCTACACTATGGCTCGTGTGTCGGATGTTCGTATGATGCCCGACGAGATTGGCGCAAGCCACATCCTGCTGCCCTACAGCGAGATGGAGCTCGTAGACAGCATCGAGACCGCCCTCAAGAAGGGTGCCAACTTCGCAGAGCTTGCACAGAAATATTCGATGGATACCGCTTCGGCAGTTAATGGTGGCGACCTCGGTCGTTTCGCACCCGAGGCTATGGTTCCCGAGTTCAGCAACGGCCTTCTCGCCGCAAAGAAGAACCAGATCGTGAGGATCGAGAGCGAGTTTGGTGTTCACATCGCCAAGCTGACCTACTCCTCGAAGCCCATCCGCAAGGCTCAGATTGCAACCATCGTTTATGAGGTTGTTGCAAGCGACGCTACCATCCAGCAGGCTTCCAACAAGGCAGGTGAGTTCCTCGCAGCCATCAAGAAGAGCAACTTCAACAACGCTGTTGCAGAGCTCGCAGTTGTGAAACGCAACGCCAACATTGGCCAGTTCGACCGCAATGTGGTAGGCTTCACCAACGGCCGTGAGCTCGTGCGCTGGGCATATAACAATAAGGTAGGCGAGGTTTCGCCCGCAATGGAGATCGATGGCGACTATGTTGTGGCTGTTGTTGCAAACATCAAGGAGGAGGGCTATGCTCCCGTGAAAGAGGTTTCGGCACAGATCGCTCGTCAGCTCCGTATGAACGCCAAGGCTGAGTATGTTGCAGAGCAGGTTAAGGGCGCAGCCACCATCGAGGAGGCAGCTAAGATCCTGGGTGCAGAGGTGCTCGACGCCGACCAGGTACTCGGCAATGCCGGTAGCATCGTGGGCGTAGGTCCCGACACCAAGCTCATTGGTGCAATCTCCAACGCTACTGAGAACGAGCTCGGCACTGTTGCAGGCAATAGCGGTGCCTATGTAT
>JAGBYS010000020.1 GCA_017628675.1 Tidjanibacter sp. | reverse complement strand
GGCCATAAAACTCTCCCCGTTGTTCGACATCACGGAGGCTCTGGTGCGCTTTGGTGAGGGCAGCGATGTGGAGGTCATCTCGCTCGGTGGCGAGGTCAAGGAGGTGATGGTCTATTGGTCCAAGGATTCAACCGAGAGCAGGATTATAGCCACCGCATTGGGGGTAGGCTCGTTTGAGCGTGCCGCCAACCGCCCCACGGAGAAGACCCCGCAGGCCGAATTCGACCCCACCAGATACCACTACCTTGTGGTGCCCGATGCAGCCATACGCAAGGCGGGCCTTGTGGCCGAGTGGTGTCGTAGCGAGGGGCTCGACCACAACGGCGCCTACGGTTTTGCCGCCACACGCCCCACCGCCACGATGGGCCATATATATAATATAGAGGTATCGCTCCCCTATCAGCCCAAGCAGATCAAGAAGATTATGGGCAAAGAGAAGGGGCTGGAGCTCATACGCCACGGCTTTCCGCTCTCGGCGGCTGCCATCTGCAAGGCACTCGGCGCCAAGGAGGGTGCAGGCAGCAAGTGGGCCTTTGCAGAAATCAACCACCAAAAGTGGGCAATAAAAATAAGGAGTAATGAGTAAAGGGACGTTAGACGTTGGACGTTAGACTTTAGACAATAAAACAAAAAAGGCGGGTAAATACCCGCCTTTTTTGTTTTATCTCGACTTAACATCCTTGGAGCAGGTGACACCCTCCGACGAGAGGGCCCACTTGCCGTGGGCACGCAGCACCTGTTCGACAATGTCCCTCACGCAGCCCTTGCCGCCCGGAAACTCCGACACATAACGAGCCGCATCGATGCACTCCCAAGCCGCATCGGCAGGTGCAACGGGCAGACCCACTGCCCTCATACACTCCAGGTCGGGGATGTCGTCGCCCATAAAGATCACATTCTCACGGTTGAGCCCCAGGCGTGCGATGACCTCATTCAAGCACCCGAGTTTATCGCCTACATCCAGGTGGAGCTCCTCCACGCCGAAGTGCTCAAAGCGTTTGCGCAGCGTCTCGCCACGACCACCGCTGATGATGACCACCTTGTAGCCCATCTTGATAGCATAGGCCACCGCATAGCCATCCTTGGCGTAGTACTTGCGGATGAAATCGCCGTCGGCCAGAGGGATGATACCTCCGTCGGTGAAGACGCCATCCACATCAAAGACAAAGGCCTCGACCTTTGCAATATCCTCCTTGAAGTTGCCCATCGTCTTAGAAGAGTTTAAGGTTATCAAACGAGGGTTTCAGCTCGCCCTTCTCGATGCGGTGGATAATCTCCACCACCTTGTCGTTCATAGGGGTTGGGCAGCCCACCTTGCGGCCAAAGGCGCTCACAACACCATTGATGGCATCCACCTCCGTCGGTTTGCCCTTCTCAATGTCCTGCAACATACTCGCCTTCAGGAGGGCGTGTTTCTTGATGGCGATGGGGATGATGAAGAACGAAAGAGCCCTCTTCAGACCACTCTTGTAGTCCAGGAGTTTAACGATATCCTTGCCCTGCACAGGCTCAATCTTGATGCCGCCCGTGGCACACACATCGATACACTCCTTGATGAGCGCCTGCACGATGCGCCTCGAGGCTTTGGGCTTTGCGGCCTCGCCAAAGGTGCAGCCCAGCACCGCACTCATACCCGAGAAGGAGGCGTTGATGAGCAGTTTGCTCCAGCGCGTACCCACGAAGTTCTCGTCCACCTCCACGGGGCCCATCATCTCCAAAAGGGCCTTCACATCCTCGAAGTGGTGGTTGCGCTCCTTTGTGAGCGAGCCGAGCGAGAAGGTGAGGCTGTCGGGCTGGCTGGTGAGCTCACACACACCTGGGCCCTGCATCGTAGCACCCCAGGCAACCGTGCAGCCAAGCGTGCGCTCGTCGCCCACAATCTGGCCAATCTGCAACTCGGGGATACCGTTCTGCAGAGTCACAATCACGCCATCCTCTGCCAGAAAACCCTTGAGCATAGCAACCACCTCGGGGTTCTGCTGCTGCTTGGTCATCAGGAAGATGATATCGTAGGTGCCCTCCATCTCCTCGGGCAGGTAGGCCTT
>JAGBYS010000192.1 GCA_017628675.1 Tidjanibacter sp. | reverse complement strand
CGGTCGCAGAGGTCCAAAATCAGGCGTGTGCCCTCGGTGAAATCTTCCGAGGCGTAGGTAGCCACCCAATCGGCATAGGGGTTGGGATTGGGGTTTCGGTGGGCGTAGATGTAGAGCCCCACCTCGTTGTAGATCCACATACAAGGGAGCATTGCTGCCATTGCGTGGGCGAGCGAGCCGCTGTTGATGTGACGGCGGGTGTGGGCCATATAGCCCGAGGTTACGGGCGAGGGCTCAACGGCCGTGTCGATGCCGAAACGCTCAATGAGCAGTTGGTGCATAGCACCCTCGGCCTCCATACCCTCCTTGGCGAAGGCGCGGAACATCTCCTGCATAGGGCCTGCGGGGAGCATATCGGCCAGCATCATCATCTCCTCGCCGTAGTTCTTGATGTAGATTTCGTCCTGGGCGATGTAGTTCACAAAGCGCTCGGTGGCCAAGGTGCCCTCGGCGAGCTCTTTGATGAAGGGGTGCTCAATGATGCGGTCATAGATGGGAAGTGAGGCCTCCCAAGCCTGTTGTGTCCAACTCATAGAGGTATGTTTTTTGATGATTGTTCGGAGTTCTTCGGCGGCCTTGCGGGGCGAGGGTGCCGAGCAGATGGCCGACACGACAGCCACACCGTCGGTGCCGACCGCCATAACCTGGCCGATTGTGGAGGCGTTCATTCCGCCGATGGCCACCGTGGGGTGTGCCGAGAGCTCCACGGCCCTTGTTAGACCCTCCAGACCGAATGGCTCGGCGGTGTCGCTCTTTGTGGGGGTGCCATAGACGGGCGAGATGCCAACATAGTCGACATCCAGAGTGTTGGCCACCTCCAGGTCGTGGAAATTCTCCACCGAGAGGCCGATGATTTTGTCGGGGCCCAGGAGTCTGCGTGCATCCTCGTAGGCCATATCGCTCTGGCCGATGTGCACACCGTCGGCATCCACCGCCAGCGCCACATCCACCCTGTCGTTTATGATGAGTGGAATACGGAGTGGCGAGAGTAGCCCCTTGAGCCTCTTGGCAAGGGCCACAAACTCCCCTGTGGGGCACTCCTTCTCGCGGAGTTGCACCATAGTGACGCCACCCTCGGCGGCCTCGCGGACAATCTCCTCCAAGGGCCTACCGAGCGACAGTGGTCGGTCGGTCACAAGGTAGAGTTTCAGTGCGTTTTTCATACCATTTCGGGTGTTAGGTTGTAGAGTTCGTCGAGGAAGTTCATCTGCATAGAGCCCGAGCCCTTGGAGTAGGCTGCTGCCCTCTCGCCCGCAAGGCTCATAAGGGCCATTGCGCTTGTGGCGGCCACCAAAGCGTCGCTCTCCACCGCGAGGAAGGCTCCCACGAGCGCTGTCGAGGTGCAACCCATACCCGTCACGGAGGTCATAATGGGGTCGCCGCCCTCGACGGTGTGGGTGGTTGTGCCGTCGGTTATGTAGTCCACCTCGCCCGAGATGACCACCACCGAGCCTGTACTCTTGGCGAGGCTCTTGGCTGCCGTGAGCGCATCGTGGCTCGAGGCGCTACTGTCGACACCCTTACTCTTGGTGTTGGCATCCACAAGGGCCATAATCTCACTGCCGTTACCACGAATTACTGTTGGCTTGCACTCCTCGATGAGGCGCAGAGCGGTGGCGGTGCGCTGCGAGGTGGCTCCCGCACCTACGGGGTCGAGAACGATGGGGGTGCCACGCCTCAAGGCGGCCACACCTGCGGCCCTCATACCCTCAATCCACTCTCCGTCGAGTGTACCTATGTTAATAACAAGCGCACCCGCAATGGCGGTCATCTCCTCCATCTCGTCCCTCCAATGGGCCATAACGGGAGAGGCACCAATGGCAAGCAGGGCGTTGGCCGAGTTGTTCATTGCCACATAGTTGGTAATGTTGTGTACCAGCGGGCTGTTGGCTCGCACAGCTTTGAGGGCTGCTCGGAAGCTCTCGTGTGAAATCGTGGTTTTCATAATCTTATGTGTTTTGGTTTGAATAAAAAAATCCGCATTCCCTTGTTTTGACAACTCAAAAGGAATACGGCAACACATTTAATTATTTCCCTGGCGCTTGTTGGTCGTATGCTCCTCTTTCGGGCAAATACTCCATAAAGGCCGTTGCTCGTTTCCCTGCGCTGTCATTATACATATCAGGTTCCAAGGGTATAATCTCAGCCGGCCTTTGTCTGCGATGAGCCCCATTTGGCTCCCGCTTCGGAGGTGCGGCACCCCTAACAGCTCTACAAAGATACATATAAAATTCAAAATGCAAAATTCAAAATTCAAAATTGTTGGGAGGGGGTGGGGCGGTGGCACCAAATTTGCTCCCAATTGAGGCTGTGCAGATGCACACACCGTTTCATAAATCTATCAATGTATTAATCACCAACAAAATCTACAACTTATGGCAGCAATCGTAAGACGAAATCAGGGATGGATGCCCTCGCTTTTCGGCGACCTCCTGCCCGCCGAGTGGTGGGATGGGCGCGGTGCAGGTGTGACACCCGCAATCAATGTCAAGGAGAACAAAAAGGAGTACACCGTGGAGGTGGCAGCACCCGGTATGACCAAGGAGGATTTCTCGGTCCACCTGAACAACCAGAACGATCTGGTGGTGAGCCTCGAGCACCACGCCGAGAGCCACGACGAGGACAAGGAGTGCCACTACTTGCGCCGCGAGTTCTCCTACTCGAAGTTCCAGCAGACTATGCTTCTGCCCGAGGATGTCGACAGGAGCAAAATCGAGGCCCATATGGACAAGGGCATTCTCCACATCTGCCTCCCCAAACGCCCCGAGGCGGCACAGAAGCCCGAGAGGCGCACTATCGACATCAAGTAGCGTCGAAAGGTGGGGGAATAATAGAAATTGCGGGTCACAAACAGTTGTGACCCGCGATTATTCTTTTTTTAGGGTGTGGTGATTACTTAACCCTTATGGACTTGCCGATGCGCAGGGTGTCGGTCATCTGCATATTGTTCAGAGTGCAGAGCTCCTGAACGGTGGTGCCGTGGGTGCGGGCAATGCCATAGAGGGTGTCGCCACCAACAATGGTGTGATAGACAGCCTCCTCGGTCTTTGCGGCCTCCTCTGCTTTAGGCTCCTCTACTTTTTTCTCCTCGGCCTTGGGAGCTACAACCTCCTCAGCCTTGAGCTCCTCAGCCTTGGGCTCCTCGGCTTTGGGCTCCTCGGGAGTGGCGCTCTCCTCGGCCTCGTCGTTATTGTAGGAGATGGGGGCTGTGGGGTCGAACTTATAGTTG
>JAGBYS010000191.1 GCA_017628675.1 Tidjanibacter sp. | reverse complement strand
CTCAGGCGTGGTTGAAGCGAGTGGTAGAACTCGCCATCCACCGCAAAGCCCGAGTAGTTGAGTCCCACATTGGCCTGCAGATTCTCGCCCAGCGATAGTTCGTCCTCCACATAGAGCACCATCTCGTGGGCTCGGATGAGCTTCTCGCCAAACATCTCGTCGATGGTGATGAGCGTGTCGGGCACCGTGGAGCCCTCGGGTGCCAGATTCTCCAACGAGAGCGACATCTTGGCCACCGTCACATCGGGCGAGAACTTATGATTCACATAGGCCGCTCCAAACCTCACACTGTGCTCCGTCGAGGGGGTCCAGGTCATATCCACCTTGGCCGAGAGGTCCTCAATGCCCGAATTGGCACCCATAGTCATATCCAGGACGGTGGTCGACTGGGGAGTTGTCGAGTGGGCCTCGGTGCCGAGCGCCATATCGTTGCGATAGCGGGTGTAGGTGAGCGATGCGTCCATAAAGAGGCGTGGCGAGAGGAGGTGGTTCCAGCGTGCCGAGGCGACCATATTGCCCCACTTCCAATCCATCTTGAGCCTCGTCTCCTCCGAACTGCCACTATCGCCTGTGGTGTAGCTGTCCCTCACATTGAAGTAGACCGCATCGTCGCCCGAGTAGAGGCTCAGGTAAAGGCGGTCCGTGTCGGAGAACTTGTGTGTAATCTTGGCGTTCAAGTCATAGAAGTAGTAGCCACCGTAGGCCCTGCCCGTATCCAGAATGGAGCTGGTGAGGCCCATCATCGCCGGCACCATCAGCACATCGCTATAGGTCCTGCGCAGCGAGAGGTTGAATGAGGTGTGGCCCTTCCAGAGTGGGCCCTCAATGTTCACCTTGGAGCTAATGGCACCCACACTCACATTGCCGTGGTAGGCATACATATCGCCATCCTTCGTCCTCACATCGATGACCGACGACAGGCGGCTCGAGAAGCGGGCAGGGAAGCTGCCCTTGAAGAGGGTCACACTCTTTATGGCGTCGGGATTGAAGGCCGAGAAGAAGCCCATCATATGGTTGACATTGTAGATGGGCACGCCATCCAGCAGCATAAGGTTCTCGTCCTGGCCGCCACCCCTGACATAGATGCCCGCCGAGCCCTCCGAGCCAGCCTGCACACCAGGCAGCAGCTGCAACGACTTGAGCACATCCTGCTCGCCAAAGAGTGTCGGTGCCGACTGAATCTGTGCGATGGGGACCTCAATGGCACCCATCTGAGAGCTCAGGGCTCCACTAAAGCGTCTATCGCCATAGACCACCACCTGCTCGATGTTCACATCCGAGTGGAGGAGGAAGTTGAGCGACACATCGCCCGTAAGCTCCAGCTCCCTAACCTCAGGCGCATAGCCCACATAGGAGATCTCGAGCCTCACACGCCCCTCGGGCAGAGTGAGCGAGTAGAAGCCATACTCGTTGGTGGAGGTGCCCACCGAGCGCACACCGTCGTAGATGGTGGCACCCAAGAGGGGCTCTTCGCTGGTGGCGTCCATCACCTGGCCACTAATCGTATAGCGTCGCGTCTGAGCCTCGAGGCTCTCGAAGCACATCACCAGCAGGAGTGTCAGTAGTAGTTTGGATATATTTTTCATACGGGGAAAAACTTATAGTTCGTGGTTCGTCTGAGGGTTCCTACACCCTATAGACACACAGCGTGTCGGTTTTGTTGCATCAAAGATAAAAAAAACCTCGCACACTTCCTACACCTATTATATATATGGACACCTTTTACCACCACTCCCCACCCTACCCACCTATCCGTACCGCAGCACACACTCCCCCTCCATCCTCCAGGGTGCACAAAAAAAACAAGGCCCTGCCGTAGCAGAGCCTTGTTTCTCATATTTAATCCCTCAGGGGATTAGATGTTGTTAATGATCTCGTAGAAGGTGATGTCGTTCTTAGCAACCTCTTTGAGCTCGGGTTTAGCCTTAACGGCCTGCTTCAGCAGAGCGGTAGCCTCGCTTACCTCACCCTCCTTCATTGCGATGATTGCGCGAACATAGTCAGCATCTGCACCCTTAACACCCTTGATAGCCTCGCGTGCGCCCTCAACATTGTTGTCGCAGAGCTCAGCGATAGCCAGGTTGTAACCTGCAAGGTGCTCCTTAGCCTCCTGGTACTCGCCATCGAAGATATAGATAGCACCGCGGGTAGCCTCAGCAGCAATCGAGGTCGAGTTCTCAACATACCTCCTTGCACGCTCGTCGTCACCGGTGTTCAGCGAGATAGCAGCCACATTGGCAGCAGCCTCGGGAAGCTCGCTTGCTTTCTCGAAAGCAACCTTAGCAGCCCTTACCTCGTGGTTGGCAACAAGGCAAACACCGAGGTTGTTGTAAGCGATGGGGTCGCCGTAGGTGTTAGCAGCCATAGCGTAGATGGCGGTCTTCTCACCGAGGTTGTTGGTGAGGGTAGCAGCGTAGAGCATATGCTCGTTGTCGAGGTTGGTGTCACCAGCCTTAGCAGCTGCGAGGATCTCCTCGTCGGTCAGACCAGCGTAGGTAGCCTGAACTGCAAAGCGGGTACGACGGAGCTCGGGAAGAATCTCCTCAGCCAACACCTTGAATACCTCTGCCATATTCTTGATCTCTGCCTCACGGTCGATAGCCGAGGTGTAGAGCCTCAATACATTCAGAATAAGGTCTTTGTCCTGGATGTCGGACATCTCAACGAGCTTCACGAAGCCGTCCCAGTCCTCACCGTAGGATGCGATCTCGAAGTTCACGCCCTCAACACCCTTGAGCTCTTTCTTCATAGCCTTAGCACCCGACTCGCTTCGTTTCTCGGAGAGGGTAGCATTGAATTTCTCGGAACCATCGGGCGAAGCGTAACCGGAAGCGTATACATTACCAACGGTAATCCTCTCAGCACCCTGGTTTGCAGCGATGAAGTCCTTGAAGAGGGTGATCTGCTCCTGCGAGAGCTGCTGTTTGCGAACCTGCGAAGAGCTGATGGTGTACTTAATCTCAGCCTCAGCCATAGTGGTAGCCGAACGCTCGAAAGAGGTGAGGATCAACTCATAGGTACCCTCCTCGTTCTCGATGATATTGTTCTCATCCAGAACAAGCTCCTGGGCGGACTCTTTGGTCCTCTCAACACCCTGGGCCAGAGCCTCAGCGTCCGACAGACCATCCTCCTCGAGCTCGTCGCCGATACCGTGAGCCATAGTCTGGTGGGCAGCGATACCCGAAGCTACAGCGTAGGTTGCGAAGGGAACGAAATCGGGAGTCTCCTTGCAATCGTCGAAGCATTTCGACTCGATGCGGAGCTCAAGGCTACCAACAACACCCTTCTTGAAGGGGAAGGAGATGTGCTGCGAGTAGGAACCACCGTCGAAACGGCTAATCTGAGTGTAGTTGCCGGTAACGCGCTCACCCTGGAGGAATTTGGGTGCGCAAGCAATCTCCTCGCCGTCATTGTAAACGAACACGGGGGTAATCTTCAAGATTGCCTCGGTGTTGAAATACATCTCGGGGAAGGTCACGGTGAGGTCAGCCTCAACGGTCGAACCCTTGAGAGTAAGGAGATCGGGGGTGCAGGTGAACTGAATCTGGTCCTGCTTCTTCTGCATCTTCTCATAGCACTCGCTACAACCTACCAACATAGTAGCTACCATAGAAAGTACCAAGCCTACAGTTGCGAATCTTTTCATAATGTTCTGATTTTCTTTTGTTTATTATTGTTATTGATATTTTGCGTCGCTTTCCGTCTATCTCTTTGCGTCTGTAGTGGTTTAGTACGGCTGGGCCGTTCTACACCACTACGACTAACAAAGGTATAAACTTTTTTTGTTTCTAATGGTCGAAGACCATAAAAAAATCAAAATTCGGCACTACTTTTTGTCCTTGCGCTCCGAGCGGTGGCCGCCTTTGTGGTCACCTTTGGGGCGTGCGGGCCTCTCTGCGGGCTCCACATAGCCCTCGGGCTTGGGAAGAAGAACCTTGCGCGAGAGTTTCAGCTTGCCGGTCTTAGGATCCGAGCCAATGAGCTTAACCTCAAGCATATCGCCCTCCTTAAGACCAGTCTCCTCCATAGTCTCGAAACGCTTGTAGTCGATCTCCGAGATGTGAAGCAGAGCGTCCTTGCCGGGCAGAATCTCAATAAATGCACCAAAGGCAACAATCGAGCGAATCTTGCCGTTGTAAACCTCGCCAATCTCGGGAACAGCTACGATGCCCTTGATGCGAGCCAGAGCGGCATCCATACCCTCCTTATTCTCGCCGAAGATGTCAACAATACCCTTGTTGTCAACCTCGGTGATGGTGATGGTGGTACCGGTGGTCTTCTGGATATCCTGGATAACCTTACCGCCGGGGCCGATAACAGCACCAATGAAGTCCTGAGGAATGGTGATCTGTACGATGCGGGGTACGAAGGGACGGAAGTCCTCACGGGGCTCAGCGATGCACTCGGTGAGCTTGCCGAGGATGTGCATACGACCCTGACGAGCCTGCTCCAGAGCCTTAGCCAGAACCTCATACGACAGACCGTCAACCTTGATATCCATCTGGGTTGCGGTAATACCATCGGCAGTACCGGTCACCTTGAAGTCCATATCGCCCAAGTGGTCCTCGTCGCCAAGGATATCCGACAGGATAGCGTACCTGTCGCCCTCCGAGATAAGACCCATAGCGATACCCGAAACGGGTTTCTTCATCTTCAGACCCGAGTCCATAAGAGCCAGAGTACCTGCGCAAACGGTAGCCATCGACGACGAGCCGTTCGACTCGAGAATGTCGCTCACTACGCGTACAGCATAGGGGTTCTCATCGCCCACGGGAACCATAGGTTTGAGGGCCCTCCAAGCCAGGTTGCCGTGACCAATCTCACGACGCGAAAGGCTGCGTGCGGGTTTTGCCTCGCCGGTGGAGAAGGGAGGGAAGTTATAGTGGAGAACGAACTGCTCGCTGCCCTGGTTCAGAACCTCGTCGATCATCTTCTCGTCGAGCTTGGTACCGAGGGTTACGGTCGAGAGCGACTGGGTCTCACCACGGGTGAAGACTGCCGAGCCGTGGGCGCAGGGAAGAACGCCTACCTCGCACCAGATGGGGCGAATCTCGTCGGTCTTACGACCATCCAGGCGCTTACCCTCGTCAAGGATCATATTCCTCATCGCCTTCTTCATGACCTCGTCGTGGAAGTAGCGGTGAATCATACCCTTCTTCTCCTCCAATTCCTCCTCGGTGAACTGCTCGCAGAACTCAGCCTCGAGAGCCTCGAAAGCCTCGCTGCGCTCGTGCTTAGCGCTACCAGCGGTTGCGATTGCGTATGCCTTATCGTAGGTCTCGGCTACAACCTTAGCCTTGAGCTCCTCGTCGTTAACCTCGTGGCAGTACTCCCTCTTGACATCTTTGCCGAGCTCTTTTGCCAGCTCGATCTGTGCCAAGCACTGGGGCTTGATAGCCTCGTGAGCAAACTTGATGGCCTCCAGCATATCGGCCTCGCTCACCTCCTTCATCTCACCCTCAACCATCAGGATGTTGTCATAGGTTGCACCAACCATCAGGTCGATATCTGCATCCTTGTTCTGCTCAAAAGTGGGGTTGATAACCAGCTCGCCATTGACCCTTGCTACCCTCACCTCCGAGATGGGGCACTCAAAGGGGATGTCCGACACAGCCAGAGCAGCCGAAGCGGCCAGACCGGCCAGCGCGTCGGGCTGAATATCTTTTGCGGCCGAGATGAGGTTCACGGTCACGAACACCTCTGCGTGGTAGTTCGAGGGGAACAGGGGGCGCAAAGCGCGGTCAATAAGCCTTGCTACCAGAATCTCGCTGTCCGAAGGACGAGCCTCGCGTTTGAGGAAGCCACCGGGGAAGCGACCTGCAGCCGCATACTTCTCGCGGTACTCAACCGAAAGGGGCATAAAGTCGCAATCATCCTTTGCATCCTTTGCTGCCACCACGGTAGCGAGCAACATAGTGTCACCCTGCTGAACGATAACCGAACCGTCAGCCTGTTTGGCATACTTGCCAGTCGAAATGGTAATCTCGCGCTCTGCGTCGAGCTTGACTACCTTTTTGATCTCATTGTAAAGCATCTTTTTTCGTCTTGTTTATTATTGCATCCAAAAAATTGTTTGTTGTTTTCTTGTCTTGTTGCGACCGCCCCATCTAAAGCCTCCACGCATATTCGCTCGCACCCGCGCGATAGGAAAATTTCCCTCTATGAGGGAACTCCGTGGGCCCACAAGGGCCCTCAGG
>JAGBYS010000190.1 GCA_017628675.1 Tidjanibacter sp. | reverse complement strand
CACCTCCGTGAACATATCGTCCTGAGCCTCACTCTCCTCGAGAGTAAGTTCCTCAAACTGTTCTTCCTCCTCATCTTCTTCGTCCTCCAGAGCAAGCACACTCTCCTGCTCCTGGTCGTCCTCTTCCTCTTCATCTCTGCGCTTGAAGATGGCGACAACCTTTCGGGACAACATAGTGATAATCTCGATGGTCTTGGTGCTATTGACATAGAGGCCCAGCAGAATCCAGCAGACAAACAGCAGCAGACCCAAGCCCGAAGGACCAATCTTCAGGGAGAGCCAGCGGGCAATGTCGATGCCGATACCGCCACCCAAGCCGTAGCCAAAGATTGCCCCCCTCGTGCCGGCAATAAAGCCCATAGTCACCGAGCCCACAATCATCAGCAAGAGGAGCACCTTCACCAACTTCAGCAGGCGGATATTCTCGCTCTTGCGCACAGCAGCCGCCAACACCAAGCCCACGATGGGCACACACAGTGCAAAGATACCGAAGCAACGGCCCACAAGCAGATTGGCGATGAGCTCACCGAGCTCGCCACCCGCATTTGCCACCTCGCCCATCTGGGCCTGACGCCAAGTGAAGTAGTGGGACAGGGTTGCCAGAACGGCAAAGGCCGACATAAAAAACAGCATAAAGCAGATGACCCAACGGAAGTTCTCGCTGATGGTCACCTTGGGCCACAAGCTCCTCTTTGGGCTCTCTTCCACAGCACTCGCCCTCTTGGAGGCGGGTGTTCTATCGTTATTTCTCTTCTGAGTTGCCATATATGTTTCTTCTCTCTTTTTTCTCACTTCACTACTGCTTACCATCCACCCGAGGCTCAATCTCACGCGCCTTGCGCTCCACCCTCAGGCGATACTCCTCGTCGGCAAAGGATAGGAACTCACACTCCCCCTTGTGGCCCTCCTCGGCCAGACCATCTGCCTGACGGAGCAGCCATTCGGCCCTTCGCACAACCGCCGGTGCGGGATTTACAAGCGTCACCTCCCTGGGGCCTATCACCTGGCGGAGCACCCCCTCAAGGAATGGGTAGTGGGTACAGCCGAGCACTATCTGGTCGGCGCCCTCACGGAGCATAGGCTCCAGCGCACTTCTTGCAATCTCCAGCGTCGTGGGCTCATCCTCACGCCCCTCCTCAACAGCCTCCACAAAGCCCTCGCCCACGGCCGACAGAATCCTTGCCACGGAGGAGTACTTCTGACTTGTTGCCTTGAAGAGGTCGCCCGAGAGCGCCGCACGCGTAGCCAGAATGCCAATGGTGCCACTCTTGGTAGCCAAGGCTGCGGGCTTCACTGCGGGCTCCATACCCACAAAGGGTATATCGTAGTGCTCACGCAAAAGGTCGATTGCCACAGCTGTTGCCGTATTGCAGGCCACAATCACGAGTTTCACCCCCTTACCCAGAAGCACCTCAACAGCCTCACGAGTAAGACGGGCAATCTCCTCGGGCGAACGGTCACCATAGGGACAGTTCTTGCCATCGGCAAGATAGACCACCGACTCAGCAGGCAACTGCGCGCGCAGCTCTCGCCAGACGGAGAGGCCGCCCATTCCCGAGTCGAAAATTCCTATGGGTGCATTTTTGTTCATTGCAATACAGATATACCAACCTACCAAGATAGAGAAAAGAGTTGAAAACTGAAAATCGAAACACGAAAAATAATCCATCAACCGCCAGGTCGGTCAGCCAAAGGTTATCTTTAGATAAAAAAGTTCACGGGT
>JAGBYS010000189.1 GCA_017628675.1 Tidjanibacter sp. | reverse complement strand
CTCTGCCAACTGCAGCAGGCGGGCCATAATCTTATTGGAGTTGCCGAGTCCGTCGGGGATATTATCGCCCGAGTGGCCACCCTTCAGGCCGCCAATCTCCACGCGCATCCACGCGTAATCTTTAGGCGTGCGCTCGCTCTTAAAAGTGAAGGTTGCGAGGGTGTCAATGCCACCCGCACAGCCGATGAAGAGTTCGCCCTCATCCTCCGAGTCGAGGTTCAGCAGATACTTGCCCGAGAGCATATCGGGAGCAAGGTTGAAGGCACCCGTGAGGCCCGTCTCTTCATCGACAGTGAAGAGCGCCTCAATGGCGGGGTGGCGGAGCGAATCGTCCACCAGAACGGCCAGAGCGGCAGCCATACCGATACCGCAGTCGGCACCCAGAGTGGTACCCTTGGCCTTGACCCACTCGCCGTCGATGTAGGCCTCAATGGGGTCCACCATAAAGTCGTGCTCCTTGTCGGAGTTTTTCTCGCAGACCATATCGCTGTGGCTCTGCAGAACAACCGCTGCGTGGTCTTCGTAGCCAGGGGTTGCAGGCTTGTAAATCACCACATTACCTGCGCCGTCGACCTTATGCTGAAGGTTGTGTTTCTTGGCGAAGTCGACCAGATATTCAATGATTTTTTCCTCGTGTTTCGAGGGGCGAGGTACGCGCGTAATCTCCTCGAAAATTCCCCATACCAGAGCCGGGGAGAGCTCACCAATGCTTTTCATTTCCGATTATAGTTTTTAGTTGTGCTATCTGAGCAGTTCAACGGAGCAAAAATTGCACAAAAAATTTGCACAAAACGCCCTTGAGGAGTCAAAGATAGCAATAATTTTTCTATTTTTGTGCCTACGATTAGAGGATAAGAGATATGCGCATAGGATTTGGATACGATGTACACGCTCTGGCCGAGGAACTTGATTTGGTTCTCTGCGGTGTGAAGGTGCCCTCAACCTTTGGTTGTGTGGCCCACTCGGACGGCGATGTGGCCATCCACGCCCTGTGTGACGCACTGCTCGGAGCCGTGGCCCTGGGCGACATCGGCAAACACTTCCCCGACAACGATATGACCTACAAGGGTATCGACAGCACCATTCTCCTTTCGCGCACCATCGAGTTCCTCAAGACGGAGGGCTACAAGGTTGGTAATGTAGATATTACCATTGCCCTGGAGAGGCCCAAACTGCGCCCCCACATCGACCAGATGAGGGCCCGCCTGGCGGAGGTTATGGGCGTAGAGATTGGCGCCGTTTCCGTCAAGGCCACCACCACCGAGAAGCTCGGCTTCACGGGTCGTGGCGAGGGCGTTGCCGCCTATGCCGTTGCGCTCGTTGTGCCCGCAGTCTAACCCCCTCGAGGACCATTCATCTTCGCCCGAAGGCCGTTCGGCCTAATAATCTCGGCATTGTTAATAACTTTCTTGGATTTTTGTTGCATAGTTCGCAACAAATGCTGTACCTTTACAAAGTATTTTAATACTTTGTAACAGGGAAGCTATGACCACAACTTACCACATACCCGCACTTGCAGACGAAACCATTGAGGGTCTGGCAATTAACCCCCACGGCGTCTATGTCGATCTAACCTTGGGCGGAGGAGGCCACTCACGACTCATCCTCTCCCATCTGGCCGAGGACGGCCTACTCTTCTCGTTCGACCAGGATGCCGACGCCAAGGCCAACCTCACGGGTGACGAGCGTCACCACTTCATCGAGAGCACTTTCCGCTTTCTGCGTTCGCAGTTGCGCCTGCGTGGCGTGATGGACGGCGAGGTCGACGGCATCATTGCCGACCTGGGCGTCTCGTCGCACCACTTCGACACCGCAGAGCGAGGCTTCTCGTTCAAGGCCGACGCTCCGCTGGATATGAGGATGAACCAGAGGGCGGGCTTCTCGGCGCGCGAGCTGGTGAACACCTACTCGGCCGAGGATTTGGCCAGGGTGCTCAAGGAGTATGGCGAGTTGGACACCACCTACAAGATTGCCTCCTGCATTGTGCGCCGCCGTGAGCAGCAGGAGATAACCACCACGGGCGAGCTGATAGAGGCCGTAGCCCCCTGCACACCCAAGAAGGATGGCGCCAAGTTCCTCACCAAGCTCTTCCAGGCACTACGCATTGAGGTCAATGGCGAGATGGAGGCCCTCAAGATGGCCCTCGAGCAGAGCCTCAAGGTGCTCCGCCCTGAGGGTAGGCTCTGCGTCATCTCCTACCACTCGCTCGAGGACAGGCTCGTGAAGAACTTCATCAAGACCGGCAACTTCGAGGGCAAGGTGGAGAAGGACTTCTACGGCAATGTAAACTCCCCGATGAGGGCTGTGAGCAAGAAGGCCATCGTGCCCACCCCCGAGGAGGTGGAGCGCAACCCCCGCTCACGCAGCGCAAAACTCCGCGTGGCAGAGAAGAGTGAGAATTGAAAGTTAAAAAACTGAGAACTGACGACTGACTATTGACGACTGAAGACTAAAAAAAATATGTTTGGTAGACAACGAAAGACAAACAAGATAAGCGTGAATGGCAGGCAGAGTACCGAGTCACTTCGCGACGAGAAACCCAGAGGCGATGTGGCCCCAAGTGCGCTGAACAGCAGCAAGAGGAGCTCGGCCAACAAGATATTCTCGGGCGATGCACTCTACTCCGTCCGTCGCTACTACCCCTTTGCCATCTATTGTTGTGCGCTCATACTGCTCTATATGGGCTACATCTTCTCCTGCCAACGACTCCAGAGGGAGGAGATCTCCTGCCAGATTGAGCTGCAGACACTCCGTGCAAAGTCGCTCCTGATGTCCACCGAGCGCATCAAGGCCACAAGCCACGACAACCTCACCAAGGAGATTCAGCGCCGCTCGCTTGACCTCAAGCAGTGGAACTCGCTCCCCGCGATAATCAAAACCACACCCGAGAACAATGGCACAGCAACCAACAAGAAATAGCAACAAGGTGAGCGACCCCCACCCTGGAGCCATCAAGCGAAGCATACAAAACAAGGTGAAGACCCTCTATCTTGTCTTCACCCTGCTGGCCGTGCTCATCATCCTGCAGATACTGCTCATCCAGATCGGCCCCAATAGCGAGGGATTCAAGAATCTAGCCAACAATCGCTTCTATACCACATCGACGATCCAGAGCAACCGAGGCAACATCTACGACCGCAATGGCACACTGCTGGCAACCGACACCTGGGGCTACCGCATAAGGCTCGATTTGCATGTACCCGCACTCTACGACGACAACAGAGTCTATGATCGCCAACTGCCCGCCCTGTGTGACTCGCTGGCCGCAATGTTCGGCGGCAAGGCAGAGGACTACAAGGCCCACTTCGACACCATACAGCCCAAGGCTATGGCCAAGACGGGCAAGTCGCGCTTCAGCCAACCATTCCCCGTGGATAGGGTCTTTAACCAATTTGAGTTCGACCGCATCTGCTCGTTCCCGATGATGCAGCGACGCTATGGCCTAACATACAGCTATGAGCCTATGCGCCACAAGACCCACGGCGCCCTGGCCTCCTACACCATCTCGCGATGTATCGAGGAGTCCTACAAGGACACCATCTATGGCTCCAACGGTCAGAGTCGTTTCGTGTGGCTCAACGCCAGCCACTCGCGCAAGAAACCCGTCATCGACAAGAAGAACTACCCCGCCAAGAACGGTAGCGACATCATAACCACCATCGACATCGACCTCCAGGATGTGGTCGACGGTGCCCTGCGCCGACAGATCGAGAAGGAGGGTGCAACCTTCGGCACCGCCGTGGTGGTGGAGTGCGCCACGGGCGAGATTAGGGCTATGTCGAACCTCAAACGCTATGAGGGCGGCTCCATCAACGACGACAACAACTACGCTATGCGTTGGCAGGGCACACCAGATTTTTTGCTGATTTCTTTTTCATCACCCTGATGAATTTTTTTTTCAGTTTCCATCGTCTAATATTCTAATATGCCATTTATTTTATGTCGATAGAAGGAGTATGGAAATTATCACGTATATGGACAACCGTAAGGTTAATTAGATCG
>JAGBYS010000188.1 GCA_017628675.1 Tidjanibacter sp. | reverse complement strand
GCAGTTTACTCGGGGTAAATGAGGAAGACAAAACAAAAGCGTAACGAAGAAATCACCCACAAGGCACAGCCGACCGAAAATTGAAACGATAACTTACAAAATAGCAAAGAAATTATGGCAATTATAAAGAGCGTCAGGGGTTTCACCCCAAAGATTGGCAAAGGCTCGATGGTGGCTGAGAATGCGACCATCGTAGGCAATGTAGAGATTGGCGAGGAGAGCAGCATCTGGTTTGGCGCTGTGATTCGTGGCGATGTGAACGCAATCCGCATCGGCAAGAGGTGTAACATTCAGGATGGTGCGTGTCTGCACGCCACCTACGACCTCTCGCCCCACCCCTCGGTGACCATCCTGGGTGACGGTGTGAGCGTGGGCCACAACGCCATAATCCACGGCGCACAGATTGGCGACGGCTGCCTCATCGGAATGGGTGCCACCGTTCTGGACAACGCCAAGGTGGGCGAAGGCTGCATCATCGCTGCCAATGCGCTCGTGCTCTCGGGCGCCGTTCTGGAGCCCAACGGCCTCTATGCAGGTGTGCCCGCCAAGAGGCTCAAGGAGGTGACCCCCGAGCAGAGGGTGAACACTCTGGAGAGGACCACTCGCGACTATATGCACTACGCATCGTGGTTCCCCGAGTACAACATCGACAACAAGGAGTAAGCCCCCTCCCCCCCAGACACCAACCCGTTAATCATAAAAAGAAGCAGGAGAAAATGAGTAGACCCCAAAGACATCGCAAGACAGCCATCAATGTAATGATAGCCATCGTGCTATCCTTGGTGCTCAACTTCTCCTACCTGGTGTTTATGATGGTGGGCAGTCAGCGTGAGCCCACCCCCAGCGGCCCCAAGAGAGTCGCCACCGAGAGAGTTCTGCCCCAGCAGCAGGAGAATCCACAGGAGAGCCTCACCACCCCGTCGAGCCTCACTACCGACTCGCTCAAGAGGGAGGTAATCATCCGCGAGGAGAGCATCACCAATCGTCAGCGCCAGCACAACAACCAGAGTCCGATGGCAAGCGGTCGTGGCAAGATATTTATGCTCATCGACATTCTCTACTATTGGGTTGTGGTGTTAGTACTACTCACGCTGATGACCAACGACCGCAAGCGCCGTGTGGGCTTCACACGACGCCTGCTGGAGTCGCTCGCTGTGGTAGTTGTGGCCTACCTGCTCGCCCCTCAGATGACCTGGCGAGGCGAAGTGATACTCACCCTCAATGCCCGCCACCTGCTGAACCCCATCACGATGCTCAAGATGCTCACCGCCCTGATTACCACGGTGATGTATGGCAAGATATACGAGCTTCTGTATGCCAAGCAGAGGGTTGAGATGGAGAACGAGGTGCTCAAGAACGAGAACCTCACCTGGCAGTACAACACCCTTGTAAATCAGGTCAATCCCCACTTCCTCTTCAACTCGCTCAACTCGCTTTCGATGCTTGTCAGGGAGAACAAAAACGAGGATGCGGTGACCTACATTGCCCGTATGTCGGACACCTACCGCTACATTATTGAGGAGGGCAAAATAGAGAAAACCACCGTCGAGAGCGAGCTCCGCTTCTTGGAGGCCTATCGCTATATGTTGGAGGTTCGCTACGCAGGCAAACTCCACATTCAGGTGGCCGTAGACAAGGAGTACTACTCCTGTCAGCTCCCTCCCCTGTCGATTCAGCCGCTGATTGAGAATGCCGTCAAGCACAACACCATAACCAACGCCCTGCCGATGCACATCAGCATCACCTCCGAGGGCGACTACATCGTTGTGCGCAACCCCATACACCCCAAACTCCAGGCCGAGCAGAGCACCGGCATAGGTCTTGAGAACCTCTCGAGCCGCTATGAGCTTGTCGTGGGCCGAGCCATTGAGGTCCAGAGCGACGGCAAAGAGTTCATCGTCAAACTCCCCATCAACAAGAGCACAAAATGAGAGCCGTTATCATAGAGGACGAGACCGCTGCTGCACGCAACCTGAAGGTGCTATTGGCCACCTCCCACCCCGAGATTGACATCATCGCCACTCTGGAGAGTGTGAGCGAGAGTGTCGAGTGGTTCAGGGCGAACACATCGCCCGATCTGGTCTTTATGGACATCAACCTTGCCGACGGCAACGCCTTCCGCATCTTCGACCACATACAGATTGAGGCCCCCATAATCTTCACCACCGCCTATGACGAATATGCCCTGGAGGCCTTCAAGGTCAATAGCATAGACTACATCCTCAAGCCCCTCAAGCCCGAGGATCTGGAGCGTGCCGTGGCAAAATACACCTCGCTCACAGCACCCGCAAGAGCCGAGCTAAACCAACGCATCGGTCGTATGGCCGAGCGCACCCGCAACAAGACACAGCTCGTGAGGGTCAAGGACCGCCTGATCCCCATCTCGGAGCAGAACATCGCCTACTTCTACACCTCCAACGAGCAGACCACCCTCACAACCATTGAGGGCAAGGCTTACCCCATTGACGGCACACTGGAGAGCCTCTACGGCGAGTATGGAGGCGAGGAGTTCTTCCGTGCCAATCGACAGTTCATCATCGCCCGCAAGGCAATCAAGGACATCTCGGTTTGGTTTGGCAGCCGCCTGGCCATAAACCTCACGGTCGCCACCCCCGAGCGCATCATCATCAGCAAGGCTCGAGTGCCCGAGTTCAAGGCTTGGTTGCAGTAGAGCACCTCGCCAGGGCCGAACATAGGGCCGATTTTCGCCCTTAATCACGGTCGTTTCACCCCCGTTTTTTGTCGTTTCACCCCTCCGAAGAGCACTTCGGCGGGGGTTATTATATATATTTGTATGCAGATTGCTTGGAGAATATCAACAACTAAATAATTAACAACACTTTTTTTAAAAAACACAATCATTATGAAAACTATGAAGACTTTGGCCCTGGCCGTTGTAGCAATGGCAGCCCTCACTTCGTGTGCAGACAAGAACGAGTGCAAGTTCAACGAGAAAGAGTACGCTGAGCGCAAAACTGCCCACCTGGATGAGATCGTAAACCTCACCGACGAGCAGTAGAAAGAGATCTACACCATCTTTGAGGCTCAGGGTAAGGAGATCAAAGAGAATATCAAAAATATGAAGTGCGACAAGGCCGCTTG
>JAGBYS010000187.1 GCA_017628675.1 Tidjanibacter sp. | reverse complement strand
TGCTGGAGCGCCTTCAGAGGGAGCGCTTTATTGACGATAGCCGCTACGCCTCGGCCTATGTGCGTGAGAAGATGCGCTTCTCGGGGTGGGGGGCAAGGAAGATTGCGGCGGCACTGAGGGCCAAACGCATAGCCCAACCGCTGATCCAGGAGGCACTCTCGCAACTGACCCCCGAGGATAACACCGAGCGCCTGGATGCAATGCTCTCCAAAAAGGCAAAGACTACCACACACAAAAACCTCTATGACCTAAAAGGGAAACTCGTGCGATTTGGTATGAGCAGGGGTTTCGACCTCGACGAGGTGCTGGAGGCTACCGAGCGAGTCCTTCGCGCGATAGAGCCCTGAGGTGCTTGGATAGAAGGTGGGCATAGATGTTCTCGAGCTGATGTTCGCCCACCGAGTAGATACTCTCGATTCCTGTTGGTTTGAAAACCAAAATCTCATCGTAACTCTCAATCTCTTCGACCATTGGGGCTTGCTCCTGAATGGTCACACCCGCCATATCTGCCAGTCGGAACAGGAGTTCTCGCTCCACCGAGTCACGCCCACCCTCGGCAATGGGTGCCGTGAGGATGTTGAAACCTCTCACCACCACAAGTGGCGAGTCGTCGGCCGAGAGTAGCAGACCCGCACGCGAGGCGCGCAGAGCTGTGGCTCCGTGTGTGCGCTGTGCATACTCCGAGGCGAAGCGTGAGGCAGAGAGCGAAATGGAGGTCTGGTGACGCTCGAAGGGTATCTCGTAGTTGGCGATGGTGGCTCGGGGGCGCACTGCCAGCAGTCCGTAGCCCTCATAGGGGGTGGTGGCCAGATGGGTTATTATGCGCCTAAGGCCGCCGGTGCCATTGGGTGCCAGGTGGAGTCGTACGATGTTGCCACCCTCGGGATAGAAGCCGAAGTGGAGCAGCGAGTATATCTCCGAGGCTATCTCCTTAGCGGTGAGCGAGGGCCTGTGGCTGTAGAGTGCCTCATAGGAGTCTAGCGCCTGACGGAGCTTGGAGGTAAGGTGCAAAGGTTTGTGGCCCAGAGTGTTGATGGTAGCATATACCCAGTTGTACCCCAATATGACATTGGGGTCAATGGCGGCCTCCGAGAGGCGCTTTAGGGTTCCATCTATGGAAATGAACACTTCGGACACGGGAGAGTTGAAAGTTGAAAATTGAAAGTTGAAAGCAGATAGCTCTGTTATAGCATCATAATCTTCATGAGTAGTTCGCGTAGCAGTTCGCCCTGGTCGGCACCGCCCGAGGCTATGCCCTTGCCCTTCATATCATACTCGCGTATGAGGCCGAGGATGACGAAGATTTTTTTGTTCGGGTAGCGCTGTGCGGCCTGCTTGTAGCTTCCGAGCATATAGGGACTCACCTTGATGAGGGTTGCCAATTCGCCATCGCTCGCAGCGGGCATACCCTTGACCTTGGTTTGCCACTCCTTGTAGTTGATGGTGAAGATCTTCTGGAAGTAGCCAAACAGCGTTGAGGTGGTCACCACAAGGGGGTGATCCTTGGGGTTGCGCGCGAAGTTGTCGGCAATGGTCATCGCCTTCGTGAAGTTCTTCTGCGCCACAGCCTCAATGAGCTCGAAGTTGTTGTAGTCCTTGCTGATGCCGATGTTCTGCTCGATGTGGTCGGCGGTGATGATTGTTGTTCCCTCGGGCAGACGGGTGAGGAGTTTGTTGAACTCGCCGACTATCTTGGCGATGTCGGTGCCCATAAAGTCGGTCACCATTTTGAGCGCCTTCTCCTCAATGGCACACCCCTTGGTGGAGCGCAGGTAGGTGGCCACCCAGGGTGCGAGTTCGCTGTCGTAGGGGCGTGGCGACTCGAAGACAACGCCCTTGGCGGCGGAGTGCTTGTAGAGTGCCGAGCGCTTGTCTACACTCTTGCCCTTGCAGGCCACAACGAGCACCGTGGAGGCCAGCGGCGAGGCGGTGTAGAGTGAGAGGTTCTCGATCTTCTTGAGCGAGCCGGCATCCTTGACGATGATGACCATACGGCCACCCATCATAGGCATCTGTCGGGCGTAGTTGATGATGGTGCCCTCATCGGTGTCCTTGCCGTAGACGACAATCTGGTTGAATGCCTTCTCGTGCTCCTGGAGAATGGAGTCGGCCAGCAGGTCGGTGAGCTGGTCGATGAAGTAGCCCTCCTCGCCCATAAGCAGGTAGATGGGGGCCAGACGACCGGCCTTCACATCTGCCACAATCTGCTGGAATTGTGTGTAGGAATCCCTAAAACGAACACCCTTTGCCATATCTCGCTTGCTTGTTGATTGTTTAGTAGTTCTCTTTTGTTATTCGGAGGACATTCTCGGTCTTGGAGGTGATCTTGTGGCGGTTGTCGATCCTGCGGCCCACCACCCACACAATCTCGCCACCGGCGGTCAGCACAAACTGTCGCTTCTTCTCCGGCAGCGACACCTTCTCGTCAATCAGGAAGTCGCTCACCTTCTTCTGGTCGGTCATTCCGAGGGGAGTGAAACGGTCGCCCTCCTGCCACTTGCGCAACTCGAGTGGCTCGGTGAGGGTGTCGAGGTCCAGGAGTGCTATGTGCTCGGGCACACGCAGATTCTCCACCGCACCGATGTCCATCTTCTCCAGGTAGAGTACCGAACTGCCACAGTAGACCTTGTTTTTGGCCAGACTGACGGCCACAGCGCAGTTGTCCTTCTCGTCTATGCGCGAGATGATTATGCGCCCACGG
The DNA here is from genome assembly GCA_017628675.1 of Tidjanibacter sp. GTDB lineage: Bacteria > Bacteroidota > Bacteroidia > Bacteroidales > Rikenellaceae > Tidjanibacter. The sequence continues at coordinate 1,930 of JAGBYS010000187.1, read as the reverse complement.
TCGGTGTAGGCAACCCAATCTTTGGCATAGAAACGCTTGCCCGTAGCCCCCACCTTGAGTGCGTCGCAGAGCGAGTCGACAACATCGCCCTTGAAGCTATAGTATTGGCTCATAATCTCATATATGACAAAGCCGAGCGGGAAGCCCGAGTCTATCCTGTCGGGATAGATAATGTCCTGACCACCAATGTGCTCCACCGCATCGCGCGCAATCTTCTCAATGGCGTGATTGATGAAGAGTTGCGTTTCCGTAAGGCGGTCTATGTTGCTGCACATAATGCCCGTAAATTGGGGGACAATCTCCCTCAGGCGGGGCACAATGCCGAGTCTTATCTTGTTGCGCAGGTACTTCGTAGAGCGGTTCGAGGAGTCCTCACGGAAGGGGATGGAGTGGCTCTTGGCATACTCCTTAATCTCGTGGCGCGAAGCAAACAGCAGAGGGCGAATGACCTTGCCGTTGAGCATACTGATGCCCGTCAGCCCCTTCAGGCCGGTGCCTCTAAGGAGGTTGATGAAGAATGTTTCGATGCTATCGTCGGCGTGGTGTGCCACGGCTATGGTGTCGTAGCCCTCGTCTGCCGATAGTTGGTTGAACCAGGCGTAGCGCAGCCTGCGGGCGGCCATCTGCACACTCTCACCCGTGAGGGCCATCTCCCCCTTCGTATCGAAGCGGTTGTTGAAGTGGGGGATGCCGAGTTTTGCGGCCTGGTCGGCAACGAGTTGCTCGTCCTCCTCACTCTCCTGGCCACGCAGCTGGAAGTTGCAGTGGGCAACGGCCACATCGTAGCCCGCCTTGACGAACAGGTGCATCATAACCATCGAGTCCACACCGCCACTGACGGTGAGGATTATTCGGTTCTGCTTGGTCACAAGCTCGTGGTCGGCAATATATCTTTCAAACTTTTCTAAAAGTGTCATCGTTGGGATAAGTCCTTAATTTATAGGATGTTTACTTCGGGCGAAATGTCCACGCCGAAACGCTCCTTCACCTGCTCACAAATCCTCTCGGCAAGGGCGAGTACTTCGCCACCGGTGGCGTCACCACAGTTGATGAGCACCAGAGCCTGATTCTTGTGCACACCTGCACGGCCCATCTGCTGTCCCTTCCATCCGAGGGTGTCTATCATCCAGCCCGTTGCAATCTTCAGCGCCTCGGGCCTACCTGCAACCTCATAGGTGGGCATGGTGGGATATTGAGCCTTGAGGGCCTCCACCTGCTCTCGGGGCAGGATGGGGTTCTTGAAGAAACTGCCCGCATTGCCAATCTTCTTGGGGTCGGGGAGCTTGCTGTCGCGGATGGCCACCACCGCACGGCGTATGCCCTGGGGGGTCACATCGCCACTCTTCTCGACCTCGGGACGCAGGGTGCCGTAGTCGAGGTGGGGGGCTGCAACCTTCGAGAGTCGGTAACAAACGGCAGTAATGATAACCTTCTGGGCGAGTTCGTGTTTGAATATGCTCTCGCGGTAGCCGAATTGGCACTCCGAGCCCTTGATTACACCCTCCTGGAGGGTTGCTATGTCGATGTACTCCACCTGCTCGATTATGTCCTTGGCCTCCACGCCGTAGGCGCCGATGTTCTGCACGGCCGAAGCACCCACACTGCTGGGGATAGCCGAGAGGTTCTCCGCACCCCAGAGGCCTCGCTCCGTGGTCCAGGCCACCACATCGTCCCACACCTCGCCTGCAGCGGCACGGATGAGGAGGTGCTCTTCGCTCTCCTCGAGGATCTCTATACCCTTGGCCACAGAGCGCAGAATAGTGCCTGGGAAATCCTTGGTGAAGAGGGTGTTACAGCCCTCGCCGAGGATTGTCCAGAGCTTGTCGGGTGCCACAATGGCGGCACCTTCTCGGTGGAGAAACTCCACCAAATCGTGTTTGTTGTCCCACTCAACGAGCCTCTCAATCTGGGCGTGTGTGCCGAAAGAGTT
>JAGBYS010000186.1 GCA_017628675.1 Tidjanibacter sp. | reverse complement strand
TCAGTCTTTTACACACACTCCCTCCCCCTTCGGGTACTCCCCCTAACTTAGGGGGAGAGCCTTTATCCCCCCTCTATGTTAGAGGGGTGCGCCTTAGCGCGGAGGCGTGTGCTTGGTTTTCAGTCTTCAGAATTCAATTTCAATCCACCTTCGGTGTCTTTTAATTACTCACGCAATTTTGAATTTTGAATTTTGAATTATGAATTCTATTCGCTCCACCGCAGAGTTTCACCCCTGCGGTGGATAGGTTCATCTTCGGGCGGGAGAGTCATCATAAAACCCTTTTTGTCTTTTCTCCCCCAGGCCGAAACGAAGTCCTTCTTTTGCTTTCTATGAGAAGATGACTATTTGTCGATAGTTACGCTCATCATAGTAGTTGCGCCGTCGGGGTTCTCATCGGTAGCGGTGAGAATAGGAAGTGCACCGGCGGTGCTCCAGTTCTGCTGGATGTCGAAGCCAATGGTGAAGGTGTCAGCCCACTCGCCGGGGATCATCTCGCGAACTACCTGGAACTCGTAAGCGTTGCCGTTGCCAGCGCCACTTGCCAAGCCATTGTTCTCGCCGATCAGAGCACCCCAGTTGTCGGTCGCGTCACCAACAGCGCCCTCAACTTTCCAGTACCAGCCGTACTCTGCGCCCTCAGCGGTAGCAGTAGCCTCATCCCAGGGGAACAAAGCGGGGTCGTAGCTGTTGAATACGCCTTCAACGAAGATGATACCCTCGAGCATCCACTCTGCGCAGTAGGGAGCCCAGAGAGCGTCGCCACCACCGGTGGTCTCGTTGCCGTCAGCATTGATGTAGCAGTGGAAAGGAGTCCAAGCCCTATCAGCAACAGCTACCTCGTCGAACTCGAAGTAAACATTCAGGAACATCTCGTCAGCGTAAACTTTCACTTTGGTAAGTGCGTCGTACTTAACGGGAAGTGCGGGAAGCTCAGCAACCGATACTTTGCTTGCATCGAGTGCATCCCAATCTGCGAAGTCACCGTCAACGGTGATTTTGCTTACAAAATCGGGTTCCTCATCGGGGCCGGGACCGGGAGTGGGACCAACAGGTTTCTCGCCACAAGCGAACAACATAGCAGCCATAGCTGCAAGTGCAAAGAATTTTTTCATAGTTTTTAGTTTTTATAAGGTTAATGTAAAAGGGTTTTCGTTTACGGGGCGGTGGTGGTTCTTTGGGGCGTTGTGATTTCCGAGAAACCGACCCTCGGAATCACTCCTCAAGGCCCTCCACCGCTTGGTGGTGTGGGGCGGGTGGCAACCTATGGCCACCCGTCACACCTCCTTTTCTAATGACTACAGGGGGTTCTGGGGAATACCGCTCACCAGATACTCATCCGAAGGAATCTGGTAGGGAATCCTGTTGTCGGTGTAGTCGATAACCTCCCAAGTGTGAACACCAGCAAACTGGCGGTCCATCTTGAGCTGGTTGCGATATACATCCTGGGTGCGGTGTGCCTCGAAGCAGAGCTCCATACGACGCTCGTCGAGAACAACCTCCAGAACGCTGTCGTAGCCGTGCTCGTTCCACTTGTAGCTGCCATCCCAAGCAGGAATACCAGCCCTCTGGCGGATAACATTCACATCGGCCAATGCACCTGCATCGTCGCCGGTCTTAGCCTTAGCCTCTGCACGGTTCAGAACAACCTCTGCCCAGCGGACCATAATGGGCGACGAAAGGTTGGTGTCGCCATCCTGGCCCGAGAACTTGTTCATCATATAGAGGGGGAAGCTCTGACGAACACCGGTAATCATATCGGCGTTGGGACGAACATAGCAACGAGTCTTCTTGCCATTGTACTGGATGAAGGTCTGGGGATAGCCGTCAACCATCTCCTCCTCAACAACATACTGCTTGCTCTGGTAGGTGAAAGCCCACTTGCCCTCGGCATTCTTGGTAACATTGTTGGTAACCTCATTCTCATAGAAATCGTTGCCCTCCGAAGGAACAGCCCAGTGTACAAGACGCTTGTCTGCCTCGCCGGTTGCGCCATACTGCTCAAAGTATGCATTGAAACGCTTATCCTCGGGGTGACGGAGGAAGAGCTCCATCAGAGGATCCGACCAGTAGATCTCGCACCAACCGGTACCACCGGTACCATCGGGCGAGTAGTACATCGAACCAATCGAACTACGCTCCTGGGTCTCAACAGCAGTGTGAGCAACGCACCAGAGGGTCTCCTTCGAGCCGCGAGCGTTCACAAAGATGTTCCTCAGGTCGGTGTCCAGGTTAGCAGCGGGGTTGCTGCCAAGAAGATTGTTGGTGATCTCCAGAACCTTGTCGTTCTCACCCATATAAAGATATACGCGCGAGAGAAGTGCCATAGCAGCCTCATAGCCGATGTAGCCTGCATCGCCACGACGCGAGCCGTTCTTCATAAGAGCAGCTGCCTCGATGAGGTCGGCAACAACCTGGTCGTATACCTCACCTACGGTAGCACGCTCGGTTACCGAGCAGTCGGTCGAGGTGCGGAGAACAACACCCATATTGTCGCGGCCACACGAGTAGGGCTTAGCGTAGAGGGTAACCAAGTGGAAGTGTGCAATAGCCCTCATAAAGAGGTTCTCGCCCTTCATATGGTCGCTCTCGGTCGAAGCACCGGTGGGAATTGCGCCAATGTTGGAGTTGGCACCGTAGATGATCTTGTAGGCAACAAACCAGTAGTAGTTGTTGTTACGAAGAGTAGAGTTGTCGGTGTAGGTGTATGCCTCATACAGAGGGTCGGTAGTACGGCCCGAGAGGGTCATATTATCACCGCGGAACTCGCTCATCTGGAAGTAGTGACGAACATAGGTGTTACCCGAGTAGGTCGAACCGTTGTAGAGCAAGCAGTCCTTGAACATCGAGTAGTTGCCGTCGGTGGTGTAGACAGCAGCACCTGGATCGGCCTCAAGCTGTGCCGAGGTCATAGTGTCCGAGCGGAAGTAGTCCATCTCGCACGACACCATTGCCATTGCCAGCAGGGCGATAAGTGAAATGTTAAGTATCTTTTTCATAATTGTTTTTGTTTTGTCTTGGTTGTTTGTGGATTAGGGATTCTGCTCAATACCACTCACCGAAATCTCATCGAAGGGAATACGGAAGAGGATTCGAGGATCATCGTAGGAAACTACCTCCCAAGGATGAACGCCCGCAAAACGACGGTCCATCGAGCGTTTCTGACGATAGACATCGAAGGGACGGTGGGCCTCATAGCAAAGCTCCAGGCGGCGCTCATCGTTCACAACATCGATCACCTCAGTGTAACCACACATTGCCATATCGCTCTGGCCGGTTATCTCGGGGATACCTGCCCTACGGCGAATGACATTCACGTCGGTCAAGGCAGCAGCTTCGTTGCCCATCATTGCGTAGGCCTCGGCACGGTTCAGGATGACCTCTGCCCAACGAATCATCACAGGCGACGAAAGGTTGGGGTCACCATCCTGCCAAGCAAACTTGCTGCAGTAGAACTGGGGATAGCTGTTGCGGATACCCGTCATAGCATCGGTGTTCTCGCGTACATAGCAGCGCTGCTCCTTACCCTCGTACTGAATGTAGTACTCGGTGTAGTTGTACACGGGACGCTCCTCGACAACATAGTGTTTGCCACTATAGTCGAACTCATACTTGCCGCTCGCTGCCCTGGCAACATTCATAGCTACGCAGTTCTCGTAGTTGAGGTTGCTGCCTGCAGGTACGGGCCAAGTGACCATCTTCAAGCCGTCGTTCTTCTGGCCATAGAGCGAGAAGTAGGCAGCGTAGCGCTTATCCTCGGGATTGCGCTCGAAGAGGTCCAAGAGAGGATCGCTGGCGTAGCACTCACCCCAGCCGGTACCACCGGTACCATCGGGAGAGAAGTACATCGAGCCGAGCGACGAACGCTCACGGGTGTCGGTAACGGTGTTGGCAATGCACCAGAGAGTCTCCTTCGAGTTACGAGCATTGATGAAGTAGTTGGCAACATCGGGATCGAGTTTGCCATCAGGATCTGCACCAATCATCTCGTTTGCAAGCTCAATAACCTTGTCCCACTCCTCGCGGTAGAGATACACGCGAGTGAGCAAGCCGCGGGCTGCCTCATAGCTGGCATAGCCTGCATCGCCCCTACGGCTGCCGTTCTTCATCAGCTCGGCTGCCTTCTGGAGGTCGCTAACAATCTGATCGTACACCTCACCTACGGTTGCACGCTCGGTGATCGAGCAGTCCGTCGAGGTGCGCAGCACAATGCCCTTATTGTCCCTGCCGTGGGAATACTGGCGGGAGAACAGACACGAAAGATTCAGGTGACTAATTGCCCTAAGGAAGTAGTTTTCACCCAGCAGGTGGTCGTTGGCTGCATCCACGCCCTCGGGAAGGCTCTCAATGATGGTGTTGGCCGAGAAGATAATCTTGTAGGCTATCCACCAGAAGAACTTACCGTGTTTGAGGGTGGGATCGTCGTTGTAACAAGCTGAGTTGTAGATAGGCGAGGTGGTTCGGCCGGACAAATTCACATTGTCGCCTCGCATCTCTGCCATATGGAACCACATCTTCTGATAGGTCAAACCCGAATCCTCCGTACCACGATATTCCTGGGTGTCCTTGAACATCGAGTAGTTACCATCGGTAGTATAGACTGCCGAAGCAGGGTCGTCCTTGAGCTGGGCGGAGGTCATCGTATCCGAACGATAGTGATCCATCTCGCAGCCGGCCAAGAGCGCAACCACTCCGATTACACAAAATATCTGAAAAATTCGTTTCATTGTACCTACCTATTAATATTTAAAATTTCACATCAATACCAGCGGTGATACTCATAGGTACAGGATAGTTGGTCGAGTATGTACCTGCGAGCTCATAGGCACTCGACTCCAGACGAACCTCGGGGTCCATACCGGAGAACTTCGAGAGAGTGAAGATGTTGTCTGCCGAAACGAATACGCGTGCCGACTGCATCGAGAGCTTATCGGTGAGCGACTTGGGCAGAGTGTAGCCAATAGTGATGTTGCGCAGACGGAAGAAGCTGCCATCCTCCAAGTAGCGCGACGAAATCGAGTTGGAAGCCTTGTTACCGTTAAGAACAAGCTTGGGGTGGGTTGCGATGTCACCCTCCTGCTGCCAACGAGTCCAACCAAGACCGTTGTCGTGCGACTGCATATTGTAGTCCGAGTAAGCACCATCGGCATCCATCGATACACGAGCGTAGTTGAAAATCTTGTTGCCAACAACGAATGCACCGTTCATACTGAAGCTCCAGTTCTTGTAGGTCAGAGTAGTGTTAACACCACCGCTGAAGAGGGGCGATGCGCAACCTACTGCCTGGTGGGTAGCCTCTGCGTATGCGTTGGTAGCCCTGGTGGTGCCATCCTCGTTTACAACCTCCCACTGGGGATCACCGGTTGCGGGATCTACGCCGAGCCATTTGGGCATATACCAAGTGTTCAGTGCCTGACCCTCCTTAACCTGCTGTTTCAGACCACTCGAGTTAGCCTGCAGGAACTCACCGTTGGGAAGCGAAACAACGCTGTTGCGGTTCATACCGATGTTCATACCAACATTCCAAGTCAGGTCGCGGGTATTGATGATGTTGCCATCAACTGCGAGCTCGATACCGCGGTTGCGGATGGTACCCACATTGTCCATAAACTCGAAGAAACCGGTACTGGTTGCCTGAGGAACTGCCAGAAGCAGGTTGGTATTCTTGGTGTTGTAGAGCTCCAAGGTTACATTAACATTGTTGAACAGGGTTGCGTCGATACCGAAGCTGGCCATATAAGCCTCCTCCCAGCCGAGGTTGGGGTTAGCCTGGCGCTCCAGAACGGCTGCCACGATGTCCTCATATTTTGCCGACAGCGAGTAGGTATCCTGATAGAGGAATGCGTCGATGTTGTCGTTACCGGTCTTACCGTAACCACCACGAACCTTCAGGAAGGTGATAGCGTCGTTGCCGAGCATAAAGTCCTCTTTCGAAACGAGCCAAGCAGCCGAAACACCGGGGAAGTAACCACCGCGTGCCTTAGGAGCAAACTTGTAGATCTCGTCGTAGCGAACCGAAGCGGTAGCTACATATTTACCCTGGTAGGAGTACTGTGCCTGTGCCAACCAAGCCCACGAGGTCGAGGGGTGGTTGTAACCGCCCTGCTCCAGCATAACAGCGCTGCTGAGCGAAGCCTGGCCGTTGGGCATATCGGTACCACCTGCCCACATCTGCTGGCTGTAGCCGTGACCGTACTCCCAGCCTACGATACCGTCGATGCTGTGGTCACCGAACTCTTTGTGAGCCTTCAGAAGGTTGGTAGTGCCGAAGCCTACACCCGAACCGGTAGCGTTGTAGATGTAACCGTTGCTGTACGAAGGCGATTTGGTGCGAGGATCGATATAGTGCTCATAGAACCAGTTGCTGGTGTCGAAACGGTTGGTCGAAGTAAGCATCAACCAGTCGTTGATCTTCCACGAGAGCTGGATGTCGGCTACAGTCTGCTCCGATTTGTTGCGAGCGAAGTTGTAGAGCTCATTGTGGAGCACATTGTACTTATCGTGCGAGTACCAGGGCTTACTGTTATCCGAGCGTTTTGCGCTATCTACATAGAGCACCTCGTCGGTGGTGTACCAGTTACCTGCCTCATCCTGTGCCTGTACATAAGGTACATCCCAGGGAAGTGCACGGTAGGCACCCTCGAGGGTTACATACGACGAAGCCTGCTGGTCACCCGAGCGATCGTAGCTCAGACGGATGTCCAACTGGAGGTTGTCGCTAAGGGGAGTCGAGAGGTTTACACGAGCCGAGCTGCGCTCGAAGTTGGTGTTCACCAGCGAACCCTCCTCATCGTAGTGGTCGATACTTACGAAGTAGTTGGTCTTGCCGCTGCGGCCTGCTACCGATGCGTAGTAGTCCTGAACAACACCGGTCCTGAACGCCTGGTTTACCCAGTCGAAGTCGATATCCAGAAGCTCCTTGGGGCGCTGGATGTTGAACAGACCTTTCGAGAACATTGCCTTGTGGGTGTAGTAGAGCTCCTCCGAGTTCATAGGCGAGAAGCGACCCATATTTGCCTTCTTGATACCTGCGGTAGCCTTG
>JAGBYS010000185.1 GCA_017628675.1 Tidjanibacter sp. | reverse complement strand
CCCCCTCTAACTTAGAGGGGGAATATGTGGAGTTGAAAATTGAAAGAATGTCCTATAATGCCTTTCTGCCCTTTTTGCCCCTTTTGCCCTTTGAGTCCTTTCTTGACTTAGGTCGGTCGACTGTCGTCGGTAGTCTTTATTGGTGGTTATGTCCTCGCAGTTGCTCCACGAGCCAGCCCTCCACATTCTGCTCGGGAGGGATGGCCAGGTGTTTGCGCAGGCGGTAGCGGCGGTTGTAGATGCTCGACGGCTTGGAGTTGCCGAAGACGAGCCCCACGGCCGTGGGAGAGAAGCCCCAGAGAAGCAAGGCACAGAGCGCCATATCCTCGCGTGTGGCCTCGGGATGTTGCCCCGAGAGGTGGCTCAGAAGACCGCCGAAGCAGCCGTCGGCAACCTCCAGAAGATTGCCAAAGAGCCCCTCGCCAACATTGAAGTAGGTGCGAAAGTGTTGCATAAAGAGTTCGGGGTTGTTCTCCGAGAGGGATGCAAGTGTCAGATACTCACCCAGCTCGCCATACTTTTGGCTTATGTTGCGACGCAGTTCCGATAGTTCCCCTTGGCTCTCGGCCAGTTCGCGCTCGAGGAGTGTGGCCCTCTGATGGAGGTGATAGTTCACAACCACCGAGATGATGAGTGCCCCGAGGACTGCAACGGCAATGGTGGCCTTGAGGTAGTCTTCGGTTAGATAGGGGAGGGGTAGTACGGAACTAAAGATGAGCAGCAGGGGGAGTGCTACAAGGTCCACCCTCGATAGTGCGCGCGAGAAGTTGGCAAACGGATCCCTCGGTGCTCGCCGCAAAATGAGGCTCAAGATTACCGGCACCGCAAAGCACCACGCCCCCATAACCCAGTCCACCGTGCTGCTCCACTCGCTCCAGCCGCATAGGCGGTCTACGAAACTGTAGTATATCCACAGCGATAGCGGCAGATGGAAAAGCGTGTGCTCCAGAAAGCGAGAGAAGATAATAGTAAATCGTTTCATAAGGAAGATCTATGTTTTGTTGAGGGGGTCGGAGCGGTGTCCGCTTTGCCCACTACAAAGATAATACTTATTGGGCGATATTGTACCTCTCACGCCCAAGGACAACTTGTTGAGGGTCAGGGGGGTGAGGAAAAATTATTTCACAGGTGGTTCCTGGAGTGTGGACAAACATAGAGGGGCTCCTTGTGGGAGCCCCTCTCGTCAGTTCGCACTCTGCAGTGCAAACTATTTAACCGTGTTAACAATTTTCTCGAAAGCCTGAGGGTGGTTCATCGCCAGGTCGGCAAGAACCTTGCGGTTCATCTCGATACCCTTAGCGTGGCACTTACCCATAAATTCGGAGTAGGTCATACCGTTCATACGAGCGGCAGCGTTGATACGCTGAATCCACAAGCTGCGGTAATTTCTCTTTTTCTCCTTGCGGTTGCGATAGGCGAACTGCAAGCCTTTCTCGACAGTGTTTTTGGCAACTGTCCAGACATTTCCCCTTGAACCAAAGTTACCTTTGGCAAGTTTTAAAACTTTTTTTCTGCGAGCTCTCGATGCTACAGCATTTACTGATCTTGGCATAAAATCTTAAGTTTTAATCGAAAGATTAGCGGCGGGTTTCTCTCCCACTCTTCGGGGCTAATTCTCTCTTTGGTTAAACAATTGTGCTCTACGGGTTAATTACTTAACGAGGAGCTTGCGAAGTTTGGCTGCGTCGGCGGGAGTTACGATTGCCGAGTAGTCCAAGTTGCGTTTGCGTTTGGTAGATTTCTTGGTGAGGATGTGGCTGTGATAAGCGTGTTTCCTCTTAATCTTACCGGTGCCGGTGAAGTCAAAGCGTTTCTTCGCGCCGGCGTTAGTTTTCATTTTTGGCATTTTCGATAAAATTTAATTGGTTAAACAGCCCGCAAAGATACTAATAAAATTGAGATTCGGAAATCGAAGGCATATTTTTCTTCTTTTTCCACTCAAATTAGTGACCTTAGCGGTTCACGGTCGCTATTATAGGTTCTCTTTCTCGATGTCCTTGAAGTACTTGTATGTGTTCACCTTCAGCTCGCCTGCGGCCTCCTCGTCGGCTACCAGGATGCCGTGGCGGTGGGTCTGCAGGCCGGTGATGGTCCACTGGTGGGAGTAGGCACCCTCGACACCCTCCTTCACGGCACGGGCCTTCTTGGGGCCAAAGGCAAGGATGATGACCTCGCTGGCCGAGAGGATGGTTGCCACACCAACGGTGAGTGCCAACTTGGGCACCTGGTTCCTGTCGCCATCGAAGAAGCGGGAGTTCACGATGATGGTATCCTCGGTGAGGGTCTTGATGCGGGTGCGCGACGACATCGACGAGAAGGGCTCGTTGAAGGCGATGTGGCCATCCTCGCCAACGCCTCCGAGGAACAGGTCGATACCGCCTGCGCTCTCGATGCGTTTCTCGTAGTCCTCACACTCCTTCTCCAGGTCCTCGGCGTTGCCGTTGAGGATGTTCACATTCTCGGGGCAGATGTCGATGTGGGAGAAGAAGTTGTCCTTCATAAAGCTGTGGTAGCTCTGGGGGTGCTCCTCGGGCAGGCCCACATACTCGTCCATATTGAAGGTTATAACATTGCGGAAGCTCACATAGCCCTCCTTGTTGAGGCGGATGAGCTCCTTGTAGGTACCCAGGGGGGTAGAGCCGGTGGGCAGACCCAGCACGAAGGGGGCGCTTGTCTGGGCGGCCTTGCGGTTGATGGCGTCGGCGATGTACTTGGCAGTCCAGGCCGCACCTTTGGTCTGATTGTCGTGAATAAGAAGTCGCATAATCTTCTTTTTTATTGTTTTTTGGGGTTGAATTGCCTTTAGAACGAGATGAGCGAGTAGACGGGAGCGATCTTCTCCAGCAGCTCCTTGCCGTGGAGGAAGCTCAGGTCGGCCAGGAAGATGAACTCCCTAACCTTCACGGGGTACTCCACGCCATCCTTCTCGACGGTGAGAGCCTCGAGGTGCTTGGCCATCTCCACAGCCGTACCACCCGTTGCGAGGATGTCGTCGAGGATGGAGATCTCCACCACACCGTTGGTCACCTTGGCGTTCTGGAGGTCGCTCTTGCGGAAGAAGAGGCTGTCCTCGCCATACTCCTTGACGATGGATACCTTCTGGAGGTCGCCCTCGTTGGCGGGCAGCTTGCCGTTCTTGCGGAAGGTTATGAGGTTGTGGGCCTTGGAGCCGCTCACCAGCAGGGGCGCAGCAAAGAGGAAGCCACGAGCCTCGGGCGCAGCCACATTGGGGGTCGAGAGGTGGTTGCCGAGCTCCTCAATGATGACGCCGAAGGTTTCGGCATCGCTCAACAGGGGGAGCAGGTCCACAAAATTTACGCCCTCCTTGGGCCAATCGGGATAGAATTTGATGAGTTTTTTTGCCTCTTCGAGGGTAACTTTGTTCTGTTTCATTATGCTATGTGTCTATTTAGTTTCTAACCAACCTTCAAAGTTACTCCATTTTGTGGAAAAAACAAAATTCCACCGAGGGTATTGAGTTTCACGGTGCGCTTCTCCTCCAAGTCACAATCCAAAATAGGGCACGGCAACTCTCTCTGCCCGCGCCCCTTTTTGGTACTTTCCCCTATGTTTTTCCGGGGATGTCGACTCTACACTCAATACTGCCCATATACTCCTCTTGGAGCGACAGCACTCTATCCAGAGTGGCCATATCCACATCCTCGCTCCAATCGAGTGAGGCTGCATCCATCACTTCGCTATAACCCTCCAGACCAGGCGTTTCGCTCAATAGGGCGTCGTTCTCCAGAATCTTTATGTATTTCTCAATATACTCAAGGAACAGGTCGCCCTGAAGGACCACCTCCTCAAGTCGGGCAATAGTGCCCGCCAAATCATCGTGGTCTACATCCAGTACCCCAAGATTGTTAATTACATAATTCTCAAATGTGGACATCTGTGCCAAGACGGGCTCGTTGTCGGCTTGCTCCTCTTTGAGCAAATCACAGTCAGCCAATATGTCCACAAACTCCCAATACAGCCCATCAATCGTATCGTACTCATCCTCGACAATCACGATGTTAGCCATTGGGGTCAGTCTGTTCTTGGGGTAGTCGGCAATCTCGGAGTGCTCGTAAGAGATGGCAAACTCTCTCTCGAAAGAATAATATCGCCTTTGGGTGTAGATATCTACCTTGGGTTCAATCAACTCTCCGTCGGGAAGTACCAACCTGCCCGACACTTTGCAGATGTAGCGATGATTCTGGGGGTCGTCCTCTACGCTCTCCACCTTGATACTGCCATCCTGCACTACATAGTGTTTCAATCGGATGTCGGGCGAGGAGGCGTTAGAAAGAATCTCATAACGATATGTGTCGCTCAAGAGAGTCTTGTCGTGAGCCTGTTGTTTGTACTCTGCCTCCTGCTCACGAATTTGCTGCAAGGTTTTTGCCTCCAATGCATCCAAGAATTGAGTATACTCCTCGACCGACACTTCTCCCGTGAAATAGTACCTCGAGCCATCTATCGTGACATACTGCGCCTGGTAGGCGGAGTCGAACTGTAGGGCCTTGAGGGCCTCTGCCCTGCCCGGCTTATACTCCTTTTCTATGCGTTGGAGCAAATCCTGTTTTGCGACATTGATGGGCGAGATTGTGCGATAGGGGATGTAGGGCACCGTGCAATCGCCATAGAAGAACATCATACCGGTATTGCTGCGGTAGTAGCTGCCAAACCAATATCCCGGTCGAAAAACATAGCAGAAGGAGTTTCTGCCCATCTGATCGTCGCGTAAGGTCTCCACTATATAGCCGAGCTCGAATAGCTTTTTGGTATCCAACTTGCCATCTGTCTCCGATGCGCGAAGGGCCTCGAGAGCATCCGAGGGTATCCACTTTGTGTGTACTCCGTGTATATCTTCGTCCCCGTGCCTATAGCCCTCTATGTCCAACTTGATTACCTCTCCGTTGCAGATAATCTTGT
>JAGBYS010000184.1 GCA_017628675.1 Tidjanibacter sp. | reverse complement strand
TGTAAAAGATTAAGTAAAATATCCGGGAAAAATTATACACTTCCAACCGAGGACCAATGGGGGTATGCCGCCCATTGTAACTTTCCCAATTTTGAAATAGGATCCATTTGGGAGTGGTGTAGCAATCATTCATATACACTGAATGATATAAATACAACATTTTCTAAAAGTGGAAAAAATAGAACTAAAATATGTATGCTGTGTGGCGGAGATAGAGATCCACATAAAAGAATATATAAGGTATCAAGTCTATACGCAGATGTCGGATTCAGAGTTGTGTGTATCCCTTGATTTGGCCATTAACAAAAAGCACCTCTTTTGCGAGGTGCTTTTTTGTTACTCGTATTTCACATCCGTGAGGAAAAGTCCTGGGGCGGGGGCGGAGGATGAGGAGCGGGAGAGATCGCGTGAGGCGACAATCTCGGCGAACTCCTCGGGAGTAATCTTACCTCGGCCGACATCAACAAGTGTGCCCACAACGGCACGCACCATATTCCTCAGAAAGCGGTTGGCACGGAAGATGAAGACCACCATACCGCACTCAATCTCAACCCATTCGGCACGATAGATGTGGCAAATATTGCTCGTGTTATTACTGCCAAGTTTGGCGAAGGTCGTGAAGTCCTCGGTGCGTAGCAGCACCTCGGCGGCCTTGTTCATTGCCTCCAGGTCGAGTGGGGCGGTGAGCTGCCAAGTGGTAGCCCTGGTGAAAGGGTCTTTGCGGCGCTGGATGTAGTAGCGATACTCCCTCTCGGTGGCGTCGAAGCGCGCGTGGGCATCGTCGGCCACAGCGTAGATGCGGGAGAAGGCAATATCCTCGGGCAGCAGAGCGTTAAGGTGGTAGACGAACTTCTCGGGCTCCACGATGGGGCTTGCGGTGTCAAAGTGGGCCACATAGAAGGCTGCGTGGACACCCGTATCCGTACGGCCCGCACCCACGACCTCCACCTGCTCACGCAAAATGGTCGAGAGGGCCTCCTCGATGGTCTGCTGAACCGAGGGAGCATTGGGCTGACGCTGCCAGCCACAGTAGGCTGTGCCTTTATAGGAAAGTTCTGCAAAGTAACGCATATTGACTCTTTTTGGGTTTCGGATTACAAAAATAAGGAAAAAATCGCTATTTTTGTACGAATAAACCAAAACCAAAGATAAAACTTTATGAGAGTTGCAATTATAGGCTACGGCAAAATGGGCCACGAAATCGAAAAAGTCCTCATCGAAAGGGGGCACGAAGCAGTGCTCAAAATAGATATCGACAATCGCCAGGAGATGATGACCAAGGAGCATTTCGAGGGTGTGGATGTGGCTATTGAGTTCACCTCGCCCCTGACTGCTGCCGACAACATCCGTGAGTGTCTGCTCCTGGGTGTGCCCGTGCTGAGCGGCTCCACGGGTTGGTTGGAGCGCAAGGCAGAAATCGATGCTCTCTGCCAGAAGCAGGGTGGCGCGTTCTTCTACTCGTCCAACTATTCGCTCGGCGTGAATGTGCTCTTCCGCCTTAACAGGTGGCTCTCCAAGGTGATGGCAACCCTGCCTCAGTACAATGTGAAGATCGAGGAGATGCACCATATCCACAAACTCGATGCCCCCAGCGGCACGGCGGCAACTCTGGCCGAGGAGATGAGGGTGGCAAGCGATGGTAGGCTTTCGGTTGCCAAAGAGGAGATTATCTCCTATCGTGAGGGCGAGTGCCCAGGAATTCACACCATCACCTTCGATTCCGAGGAGGACACACTCTCCGTGAGCCATAGCGCCAAGTCGCGCCGTGGATTGGCCCTGGGTGCTGTTCTGGCCGCAGAGTGGCTCGTGGGTCGCAAAGGCGTCTTCTCGATGGATGACTTCCTCTCCATCTAATCATTAGTCAAAGCAACAAAGTATTATGAAGAAAGCAAAACATATACTTGGAAATAAGTGGGTTAAGTTTGGTGTGGTAGCTCTGCTCTACACCATGATGTTTGTGGTCTGGAGCCGCAATTTGTGGTTCCTGTTGGGGCTTCCCGTCATCTTCGACATCTACATTACGAAGCGTATCGCTCGCCTTGTAGGGTGGGAGAAACATCAGCTGCGCAAGAAGAACAACAAGACCTATCGCGAGATTTTCAGCTGGGTGGATGCAATCATCTTTGCACTCGCCTTTGCCACCATCATCAACATCTACTTCTTCCAGATGTACACCATCCCCACCTCTTCGATGGAGAAGACTCTCTTGGTGGGCGACTATCTCTATGTGAGCAAGGCGACCTACGGCCCTCGTATGCCTCAGACCCCTCTGGCACTGCCTCTGATGCATCACACCACCCCCTGGGGCACCAAGTCCTACTCGGAGGCCATTAAACGCCCCTACAAGCGTCTGGCCGGACAGAGAGATGTGGAGCGTGGCGATATTGTGGTCTTCAACTTCCCCGCAGGAGATAGCGTGATCCTTGAAAGGCAGAACGAAACCTACTACGACATCGTGCGCCAGTTCACCTCGGCCTACGGCAACGCCAAAGGCCGTCAGATGATGAACAAACAGTATACGGTGGTGGCTCGCCCCGTGGACAAACGCGAGCATTATGTTAAGCGCTGTGTGGCCTTGCCAGGCGACACACTCCAGGTGGAGCACACACTGCTGTATGTGAATGGTCAGGAGCAAAATTATATTTACAATCAGCAATATATCTACTTTGTGGAGACCTCGTCACCTCTGGGCAACAGGGCCATCGAACGCCTTGGCCTCTCGCCCGAGGATATCCACTATTCGCCCTCGAGTGGCACCTACACTATGCCCCTCACCGAGCAGGCAAAAGAGCAGTTGGAGGCAATGGCAAATGTTGTAAGGATCACCAAGAACGAGAGCAAAGAGCCTTTCGATGCAATCTTCCCCAACCACAAGAACTTCCCCTGGACCGAGGATAACTTTGGCCCGCTGTGGATTCCTGCCAAAGGAACGACTGTTGAACTTTCGATGGAGAATCTTCCCCTTTATGAGCGCATTATCAAGAACTACGAGGGCCACTCGCTCGAGGTGGTGGATGGCAAGATTCTCATTGATGGCAACCAAGCCGATAGCTACACATTCGAGATGGACTACTACTTTATGATGGGCGACAACCGACATATGTCGGCCGACTCGCGCTTCTGGGGCTTTGTACCCGAAGACCACATCGTTGGTACCCCTCGATTCGTTTGGCTCTCGCTAGATAAATACAAGCCCTTCCCAAGTAACATCCGCTGGAACAGAATGTTTCGTGCACACAAATAAACCATCGCTTTAGTTTGGCAGAAGATACCTATAGGACCGTTGTTGGAGAGGCCGAGGCCAT
>JAGBYS010000183.1 GCA_017628675.1 Tidjanibacter sp. | reverse complement strand
CAATCCATTCCATCCTACGACCAACAAAAAGTGTGGACAAATCTTGTCCACTCTTGAGGCCGTAGGATGCCCAGAAAACAGACAAGAATGCCCACACAACGGGGCATTCGCAACATCTGTTCCTGTTTTCTACTGAAATTTCCTACGTTTCAAGAGTTGGAACAAATAGCAAACGCTAATTAGTATATATGTCAGTAGTTAATTTTCTCTCTTCGCTTTCAAAAATAAAAGGTTTCTTATTGCACTACAAATGTAATAATCTTTTCGCTAATTATCGCTCTCGAGGAGGAGTTGTTTGGAGGTTTTCACGCCAAGGGCCTTGATATCCTCCGCCTTTTTGATGAGGTTGCCGCGGCCTGTGGAGAGTTTGCTATAGGCATCCTCGTAGCTCTTGCGGGCCTTCTCGAGCGAGCCGCCAACCGACTCCAGGTCGGACACAAAGCCACACAGCTTATCGTAGAGTTTGCCCGTCTCGTCGGCAATCTTAATAGCATTTTTGGTCTGCTTATCGCGTGTCCAGAGCTGGTACATCAGCTTCAGCACCGAGATGAGGTGGGTGGGGCTGATGATGACCACCTGCTGTTGGTAGGCCCTCTCCCAGAGGCTCGTGTCGCCATTCATCGCCGCCATATAGGCACCCTCATTGGGCACAAACATCATCACAAAGTCGGCCGCATCCTTCACATAGCGCTGATACTGCTTGGCGGTGAGCTCCTTGACGTGGTTGGTCACCGACAAAACGTGAGCAGCAAGCTCCCTCTCGCGCTCCTCCTCGGTGGTGGCATTCACATAGTTCACATAGGCCGTGAGCGACACCTTAGAGTCGATGACGATATTCTTACCCTCGGGCAGGTGGAAGACCACATCGGGGCGCAAGAGGTTGTTCTCCTCGCCCACTATCTTCGTTCCGTCGGTATTAACTGTCGCCTGCATCGTGAAATTGACACCCTCCTCAAGGCCCGACTTCTCGAGTATCTGACGCAGAATCATCTCGCCCCAGTCGCCCTGCACCTTGCTATTGCCACGCAGTGCATCCGTCAGCTCACGCGCCTCGCGCGAGATGGTGTTGTTCAGCTCGGTGAGCTCCTTGAGGCTCATCTTGAGCGACTTCACATCGCTCACCTCGTTTGTGTAGCACTCGTCAATCTTCTTCTGGAGGTTCTGGAGGTTCTCCTTGAAGGGGGTCAGAATCTCGCCCAGACGCTGTTCGTTGCTCTCCCTGAAGAGTTTGGACTTCTCGTCGAGGATGGCTGTTGCCAACTCCTTGAAGTTCTGCTCCGTCTCCTTGCGCATAGCCACTCTCTGCTCGCTCTCCTGGCGCAGCTGCTCGGTAAGGCGAGCCTTCTCGGCCTCCCTCAGTTTGAGTTCCTGCTGCAACTTCTCCACTCTCTCCACGAGTGGCTCGAGCCTATCGCAACGCTCCCTAAGGCGTGCCACATCCGCACCCCTCTCGGCACTCTCCTGTCGGAGTCCAACGAGCTCCTCCTCGGCCTTCTGCAGCTGAGCATTACGCTCCCTCAGGGCACTGCGGTCGGGATGGAGATAGATGGCCACAACGCCACCCAAAGCAAGGGCCAACACGATGGCCACAACTAACACAATGGTTTCCATATAGTTCGGTTTTTACTCTTTATTCATATTAAGTTCGCGGGTCTTCTCGAAATCCAGAGCCTCAGCCAGGAGCGTAATGGGATTGAGCACCTCCAGACCCATAGACATCTCAATCTGCCACTTGCAGGTTTCGCAATCACACACCACCGTATCGACACCCACACGGCGAATCTTCTCGAAGAGTTTCTCGCCAATGGCCTGCGAGAAGTCGTAGTTCTCCTTCTTGTAGCCATAGAAGCCCGCCATACCGCAACACTGCGAAGGGAGCATCACCAACTCCAGCCCCGGCACAAGCCTCAAGAGGGCCGTCGAATAGAGCACCCAGCCAAGCTTCTCCATATGGCAAGCCGAGTGGTAGGCCACCTTGCGGCGGTAGTCCTCCTTGAAGGCAAACTTAATCTCGCCACGCTCCCAGAGGCGATACAAAAATCGGGTAGAGAGCGAGATGTGGTTCTTCACATCGCTATTGTCAATGCCCAAGATGTGCTGATACTCCTCCCTGACGACCAGCGCACAACTCGGCGAGGTGGTAACAACCCTTCGTCCCTCGGCCACCTCACGGCGTATGGCATCCGTATTTTTCAGTGCATCCTTCTCCGCCTGGCGCAGCAGTCCGCTCGAAATCTTGGCTATGCCGCAGTAGCGCTCGTCGTCCATAAGTTTCACCCCATAGCCAACGGCATTGAGAATCCTCACGAAATCCTTGCCCAGCTCGGGGTAGTTGCAGTTGACATAGCTGCCGTGGAAGTAGGTCACATACTTGGAGTATCCCTCCTGCTCCTTTTCGGCCACCCTGCGGAACCACGACGCAAAGCGCTCGGAGGCATACTTGGGCATCGTGCGACGCTCATCGATGGCCAGGCATCGGTCCATAAACCTCCTGACGGACTTTTTCTCCAGCAGGCTATTGAGTGCGGGGGCAAGGCTCGCCACCACACCATCCATCGAGTCGGAGCCAGAGAGCAGCCTATCGCGCACCGAGTGTCCGTGGCGACTTGCCGCCTTGGCGATGGCGATGATATCGCCAATCCTCACACCCGAGGGGCACGACAACTCACAGCGTTTGCAGTTAAGGCAATACTTGAGTGCCTCGTCGCAAATCTGGGGATCCTTAAGGCGGTAGCGCTCCGCATCGGGGCCCGCCTGTTTGGGGCCCGGGTAGAGCGGATTGACCTCCAACATTGGGCAGTAGACGGTGCAGATCGTACACTTTATGCACTGCTCAAAGTTATTCTCGCTATTGGCTTTCTTTGGATATTTCATAGGCTCTCCTCCTTCCTTCTATCACCAGTGCCAAGGATATCCTCGGCAGCCATCAGGGCCGTAGACACAACAACTCCTGCACCACACCCCTCCTTGACGGCGTCGGCACCCGCAAGCACCGCTCCCACCGCATAGAGATTCTTCACCGTGTGGCCACCCAGATAGGGATGCAGACCCTCGTCTACCCTCACACCAAATCGCTGGAATGGTTGCTCCTCCAAGATGTGCTTTGCACACCACTCCACCCTATTGGTCGGAGCCACCACATCGAGCCCGAAGATGGGCTCTACCACAGCCTCCGAGGTGGCAACAAGTCCGCGACCAAAGAAGCTACCTGTGGCAAGTATGAAACTGTCGGCCCTAAAGAGCATATCGGCGTGATTGATGGTCGAGAGGCTCTCGATGCCACCCTCACTATTCAACTGATACGAGATGACCCTGTCGCCCTGAATGAGCTGACCGCCGAGCCTCACGAACTCCTCCGAGAGAAGTCGCTGTGCCCTCACACCGGGCACCGAGGCCGACACCGTGGGTGACACCTTCACCTCTCGGCCCACCAACCTACAGAGCCTCTCGAAGTTCTCCGACTCATTGAGCCCAAAGACCGCAGGCAGCAACACCAGGTCGCTATCCTCAACAAGGCCCTTCACTTTCTCGGCAAGTCGTTCGACCACCTCGCCCTGCATCTGGCGAGCAATGCCCACAGCTCTCATCTCGGCAGCGCTCTCACGCAAGCGCTCCAACTCGGGCAGCGACACCCT
>JAGBYS010000182.1 GCA_017628675.1 Tidjanibacter sp. | reverse complement strand
TGGCGCTCGCCATCGCTGAGGCTATCCATCGCAGCCTCGACAAAATCGGCCATACCGACAAGCTGCAGCGACTCTCTAACTTTGGCCCTGTCGCTCTCCGTCAGGCGCCCCACCCAATTGGTATAGGGAGCTCTGCCGAGCGACACCACATCCCACACCCTGAGGTTCTGCACCCTCACATCGTCGGTCGACACAAAGGCAATATTCTCTGCCACCTGTTTCATCGTGAGCGAGGCCACATCCTTGCCCGAGATGGTTATATGGCCGCTCTGGGGCTTTGCCAGGGCCGCAATCGTGCGCAGCAAGGTGCTCTTTCCCGTGCCGTTACGCCCTATCAGAGCCGTCAGTTCGCCCCAGCCGAAGCCCACACTCGCATCGGCCATAAGCACTCGTTCGCCATAGCCAAGGGTCACTCCGTGGAGCTGAATTGTCGATATGCGTTCCATCTCTGCCATTACATCATCATCTTACGGTTTCTCACAATCACCACCACAACAATCGGTATGCCCACAAGTGCCGACACGGTATTGATGGGCAGTGTGAGGTCGCTCGAGGGCACCGACGAGGCGATGTCGCAGAGCAACATTATGGTCGTACCCGAGAGCATCGTGGCGGGCACCAACACCCTATGGTCTGCCTCGCGGAACATCATTCGGGCCACGTGGGGCACCGCAAGGCCAACAAAGCCGATGGGGCCACAATAGGCTGTGATGGTACCTGCAAGCAGCACCGTCGTGAGGGTCACCATCAGCCTTGCACGCTTGATATTAAGGCCCATAGTGCGGGCATAATTCTCGCCAAGCAGCAGAATATTAAGCGGTTTAATCAGCAGCACCGAAAGCACAAGGCCCACAACAATGACGGGTATCACAATGCGCAACTGCGAGAGGGTCACACCTCCCAGCGAGCCCATAGTCCAAACCACATAACTCTTCAGAGCCCCCTCGGGCGAGAGATACTGCATAATCTCCACCAGCGCCGAGGCGGCACTGCCGAACATCATACCAAGTATCAGCACCGTCATAATATTCTTGATGCGGGCCGTCACGGCCATAACCACCACCATAATCAGCGCCGAGCCTATCCACGCAGCACCTGCCACACCCACGCTCTGCACCCAGGGCGAGGAGATACTCACACCTAACAGCGGAAGTCCGAGCAACATAAGTGCCACACCCAGACTCGCACCCGAGCTCACGCCCAGCACATATGGGCCTGCCAGAGGGTTACGAAAGAGGGTCTGCATCTGAAGGCCCACCGTCGAGAGTGCCGCACCGGCAAGCAGGGCCATAATAGCCTTGGGGAGTCGGAAATTGCGCACAATCATCCCCACCGACCCTGCATCCTCAGCCGAGCCCGAGCCCCACAATCCGTGCCACACATCCCCGAGTGAGAGGTGTACACTGCCCACAGCCAGATCCACCATAAAGAGCAGAACGGTGGCTACAGCCAGCAGCACAAAGAGTATGGTCGTGCGAGAACGATTCATCGTCGGTTTGGAATCTGTTTTTCTATTTAACTTGTTCGTAATAGTAGAGTCTATGCCCTGTGGCCTCCTCGGGATGGAGGATGGCAATCATATCCTGGAGTACCCTATCGGCCCAGAGGGCACCACTCTCCCAGAAGTCGCTACCGCCCGCCTCGGTACTGCGAGCCGTGCAGTTGTAGACTCTCTGTGAGGTGACCACCTTCGCATTGGCAAACTTGGGATTCTCGGCCACCAGAGTAGCCATATCTCGTGCGGCATTGGGGTGGAGCCAATAGTCCGCCTCGGCAAGGTAGAGGAAGGCGCTCTCGCCACTAATGGGCCTCGAGAGTCGGTTTTTACTGCTCCCCTTGCAGACATACTCGCCGCCGGCATCCTCAATGAGCCTTACGATGTAGCTGTCGTCGGCAGGCACAAACCAGGTATCCTTATAGGGCGAGTTGAGCATAACCTTCGGGCGTCCCTTATAGCTAAGGGCTGCAAGTCGGAGGCTCTCATACCTCTCGGCAATCTCGCCGAAAATCTCCTCGGCCTCCTCCCTGAGGTCGAAAATCTCACCCAAGGCCACCACCCACTCACTCTTTCCGAGCGGAGTAGTTTCGGTGTGATCCGAAATGTAGATATAGGAGATTTTCAGCTCGTCGAGTTTCATCGACAGGGTGCCATTCTCGCCCGTTGTGCCATAGATGAGGACCACATCGGGTCGCAGGGCAGCAAGCAACTCGTAGTTGACATTGGCGTCATAGCCAACCTCCCTAACATCCTTTCTCACGAGCCCCTCACAAATGGTCGGATTGGAGATATATTCGCCACCGCTCACACCAACGACCCTACCGATGGTGCCCAGAGCATCCATCGAGGCCAGATGGCTCGAGGACATACATACGACCCTTTTAGGGTCGGCCTTGAGGACTATGCCCCCAAAACCGCTCGGTGGCACCTCATCGCCTCGTGCCACAAAGACCTCCTTCACCACACCCTCGGCACCAGGCCAGGGCGAGAGAATACGCAGGAGGGTAGACGCGCCCTCGGTGGCCACAATCTCAAAACCCTTTGCCGAATGGGGAGCATAGAGCACCTCGCCCCACTCCACCTTTGCGGATGAGGAGCCACACGAGGTTAGCACCACACAGGCCAAGAGTGCCAAAACGATATGTTTCCACAATCTACTCATAGGACCACAAAAGTACAATTCAATTTTGAAAATTGAAAATCTCCAACTCTTTTTCCTATCTTTGCGCTCCAAAACACCCCCACTTTCACCACAGAGTTCAACCGCAAGACAATGGCACAGAAGATTTCTCTCTCAGACCACTTCACATCACGACGCCTGGTGCGTTACACGCTGCCGACGATTGTGATGATGATTGCCACCTCCATCTACAGCGTGGTGGACGGAGTCTTTGTGTCCAACTTTGTGGGCAAGACCCCCTTTGCGGCCATCAACCTCATCTACCCCGCCTTTATGGTCATCGGCGCCATAGGCTTTATGATGGGTGCGGGTGGTAGTGCTCTGGTAGCCAAGATTTTGGGCGAGGGCGACAGCCCCAGGGCCAAGCGCACCTTCTCGCTCATTGTCTACACCACCATTGCTCTGGGCCTCTTCTTCAGCCTTCTGTGCTTCCTCTTCCTGGAGCCCATAGCCATTGCTCTGGGTGCCGAGGGGCAGATGCTTGCCGACTGCATCAGTTACGGAAGATTGTTGCTCATCGGTATGCCTTTCTTCCTGTTGCAGGGTATGTTTCAGCCCTTTATGGTGGCAGCCGAGAAGCCCTCATTGGGACTGAAAGTGTCGCTCTGCGCAGGCGTAACAAACATCCTCTTCGACTACCTACTGATTGTGGTCTTTGGCTGGGGGCTGGAGGGTGCAGCTGCCGCCACGGTCCTGAGCCAGATGGTAGCCGGCACCATACCCCTCGTTTATTTCAGCCGCCCGAATAGTAGTCTGCTACGCCTCGGGGCTGCCCGCTGGGATGGAGGGGCACTCCGTCAGACCTGCCTCAATGGCTCCTCGGAGATGGCCACCAACATCTCGACCTCCATTGTGGTAATGCTCTACAACCACCAACTCCTTCGCTACATAGGCGAGGATGGTGTGGCGGCATACGGTGTCATCGGCTATGTGCTCTTCATCTTCATTGCCGTCTTCTTCGGCTACTCCACGGGGAGCGCACCGATTGTGAGCTACAACTATGGCGCACAGCGACACGACGAACTGCGTGGCGTGGTAAGGCGCAGTGGGCGCATCATCCTGCTCCTCTCGCTGGGGCTCACACTGCTTGCCGAGCTGCTTGCAGCCCCTCTGGCGAAATTCTTTGTGGGCTACGACCAGAGCCTATATTTGCTCACCCGCAGGGCCTTCAGCATCTACTCCATATCGTTCCTGCTGTGCGGCATTAACATCTACATCTCCTCGCTCTTCACGGCGCTGAACAACGGACTAATTTCGGCCGTGGTATCCTTTTCTCGCAGCCTCATCTTTGAGTGTGGCGCAGTACTCTTGATACCCGTTCTGATGGACATTGACGGCATCTGGTGGGCAGTAACTTTCGCCGAG
>JAGBYS010000181.1 GCA_017628675.1 Tidjanibacter sp. | reverse complement strand
TCTCCACCGAACCAAACTCTCAATTCTCCTCTCTCCAGTCGATTTTTATTCGTGCGGCGGGGGTGCCGTCCTCGGCCTGAATCTCAAACAGGGGCGAGGGTGCGTGGTCGGTGAGGATGACCAGACGCTCGCCATAGTGGGTTTCGTGCATCCAGTTCATATCGATTCTCACCCTGCGCGAGGTGCTGAGGTCCTTGATTTCGAGCGTGTCGAGGGCCATACGCAGATAGTTTATCGAGTAGGTGTGGCCGTTGCCGTCGATGTAGCTGTAGAGCACCTGATGGGTGTAGCGACCATTGACATCGGGGGTCGAAAGTCGCAGCGGGGTGGAGGTTGCGGGCTCCAATGTGCGGTCCACCTTGTGCTCACAGAAGTCGGGGTAGTCGGTAAAGGAGATGGGCTTGCGTGTGCCCAGGTCGATGACGGTCCAGATGGTCGAGGAGCGGGCAATAATCTGACCCTGCTCGTCCAGCACCTCGAAGTTGTGGGTTGAGGCCAGACGATTCACATCGCTTATCCAGGTGCGGATGGTGATGTTCTCGAGCTGTCGCGGCAGACGCTCAATCTCCATCGACATTCTGAGTATTACCCAGCCACAATTCTCGCCGAAACTATTGCTCTGGTAGCCCGAAAAGATGGCATCCGTGAAGCAGCTGGTGAGCAGATAGTCGGCCAGTCCCATAAGCGTCAGTCGCTGTGTGAGATCGGCCTGATAGGGCTCTATTCTGTAGGTATATGAACGCTTTTGTTCCATTGGTTGGGTGTGGTTTGTTGTATGCAAAGATAAAAAAAATACCACAATGAACAATTTTTTGACAAATTATCGTTATCTTGCAAAGGATTAGAGTGCGTATGCGCGCCCGGCGCGTGCACCTACGAGAGGAATAAATGATGTATAACCTAATAAAAACAGACGAAAACTATGATTAAAAGATTGTTCACACTGATTGTGTTTGCCGCCGTTTCGATTATGTGCGTACAGGCACAGGACCCTATGGCCCCCCTGCCACAGGATCCCGAACTGCGTAAAGGTGTCCTTCCCAATGGACTGACCTACTACATCCGCCACAATGCCAAACCTGAGAATCAGGCCGACTTCTACATCTACGACCGCGTGGGTGCTGCTCAGGAGGAGGATCTTCAGATTGGCTTGGCTCACTTCCTGGAGCATATGGCCTTCAACGGCACTAAGAACTTCCCCGGTAAGAATATGATCAACTACCTGGAGAGTGTTGGTGTTAAGTTCGGTGCCAACCTGAACGCTTGGACCGCAATGGAGCAGACCCAGTATATGATGCAGGGTGTGCCCCTCACCGACCCCACCGTTGTTGACAATGTACTTATGATTCTCCACGACTGGGCATACTTCATCACCCTGGCTGAGGAGGAGATCGACAACGAGCGTGGCGTTATTATCGAGGAGCTCCGCACCCGCAACGACGCTTCGTGGCGTATCCGCGAGAAGAGCGCTCCCTACCTCTATGGCGACACCAAGTATGCAAAACGCAACATCATCGGTACCGAGGATAGGCTCAAAAACTTCACCTACGACGAGCTGCGTGACTTCTATCACCGCTGGTACAACACCACCAACCAGTGTATCGTGGTTGTAGGTGACTTCGATGTAGACGAGATGGAGCAGAAGGTTATCGCCACTATGAGCGACATCCCCGCTGTTGAGAATCCCGAGGCTATCGAGTATATTCCCATCCCCGTAAACGAGAAACCCGCCATCGGTATCTTCACCGACCCCGAGCTCACCGAGAGCAGCGTGGAGTTCATCGTTCGCAGCGAGCCTATGCCCAAGGAGATGAACAACACCATCGTTTATGAGCTCTACTCGATTCTCGATTCGTTTGTTACCAGCATCGTGAATGAGCGTCTTAATGATATGTCGCAGAAGCCCGGCGCTCCCTTCCTGGGTGCAGGTTGCTACGGTGGCAATGTGACTATGTCGATGGACATCTTCGAGTTCTACGCACAGCCCCGTGATGGCGAGGTTCTGAATGCCTTTGAGGCCATCTATTCGGAGTTCGAGAAGGTTCGCCGCTATGGCTTCACCCCCTCAGAGTTCGAGCGTGCACAGAGCAACATCCTGCGTCGCAACCAGCAGTCCTACGACCGTCGCAACGACCGCCGCAATGGCGAGTTTGTAGGTCGCTACACCAGCAACTTCCGTCGTAACACCCCCATCTACGATGCCGAGACCGAGTGGCAGCTCGATAGCGTCTTGATCTCGTCGCTCGACCTGATGACCCTGAACCAGTATGCACAGCAGATGAAGTGCGCCCCCATCAACCACGTGGTGCTTATCAACCAGCCCGTGAAAGAGGGTCTTGCACTGCCCACCGTTGAGGAGGTAGAGGCCGTTATCGCTGCTGTGAATGCCGCCGAGCTCACCCGCTATGAGGATGCAGGCGAGAAGAAGCCTCTCATCCCCGAGAGCACCAAACTCAAAGGCGCAAAGGTTAAGAAGACCACCGCTGACAAGTTCGGCAACACCGTATGGACTCTGAAGAATGACGTGAAGGTTGTTCTGAAACCCACCGACTTCAAGGCCGACGAGATTCAGATGAGGGCAACTACCCTTGGCGGTAGCTCGCTCCTGGCTGATGAGGATATGGCTATGGCCGACAACTTCACCACCTTCTTGAGCTATCAGGGTGTTGGCGAGTTCTCGACCACCGACCTCCAGAAGCAGTTGGCAGGTAAGGCTGTGAGTGTGGGTCCCAACCTGAGTGGCTCCAACCACGGCATCGGCGCAAGCTGCTCGCCCAAAGATCTGGAGACTATGTTGCAGTTGGTTTACCTCTACGCTACCTCGCCCCGCTTCGATGAGGATTCGTTCAATTTCGTGAAGGATCAGCTCGTACAGGCTTACGCAAACATCGTTTCGGATCCCAGTTACATCTTCCAGCGCGAGCTCTTCGCTTCGATCTATGACAAGCCCAACCGCAAGAAGGCTTGGAGCCTTGAGGACATCCAGGCACTCTCGTTCGAGCAGTACAAGAAGGTTTACAACACCCTCTTCACCTCGCCCGACGATATGACCTTCTACTTCGTTGGTAACTTCAACGAGGCCGAGCTCAAACCCCTCGTGGAGAAATATATCGGCTCGATTAAGAAGACCAAAGGCAAACTCACCTACAACCCCGAGAACCTCATTGGCTATCAGGCAGGCGACCGCACCAACCGCTTCCAGACCGTGATGGAGATGCCCAAAACCACCATCTACTATGTTCTCAGCGGTAATATGGATGTGACCCTGAAGAACAGGCTCACCCTCTCGATTCTCTCGCAGCTCCTGGATATCCGCTACACCGCAACTATCCGTGAGGAGATGGGCGCAACCTATGGCGTTTCGACCGCAGGTCAGCTCTCGTCGCTGCCCGCTCAGCCCGACTACCTCTTCCTGATTGGCTTCGATACCAAGCCCGAGATTGCCGACCAGGCTCGCGCAGCACTTCTTCCCGAGATTGAGAAGATTGCCACCGAGGGTCCCTCGATGGAGGATGTAGCCAAGATCAAGGAGTATATGGTCAAGGAGCGTGCAGATGCTATCAAGCAGAACGGCAACTGGATGGGCTGGATCATCTCGGCTGACCGTGATGGCGTTGACTTCACCACCGGTTACGAGCAGATTCTCGAGAACATCTCGGCCGAGGATATCAAGGCTATGGCTGCCAAACTGTTGGCTGATGGTAATGTACTTAAGCTCATTATGGATCCCCAGCAGTAAACGCATATAGCGGGTGCTTTTTGCACCAAACTTCAGGGAGCGGACTTCCTCACCTACGCTTTAGTAGGCTGCGGAGTCCGCTCCTTCGTTTGGCACAAAAATTCCCTCCGCTCTATGTGTTTTTGTGTCTAAGGTCTAAGGTCGAAAGTCTAACCGACCTACGGCAAGATGATATACCAACGACCATTGTCCACGGGTATTAAAATTAATACCTGTGGACAATTTTAGATGGGGCCTATGGGGCTTATGTGACTTATGTGACTTATGTGACTTATGGGGCTTATAGGGCCTTTTTGCCCTTTTTGCCTTTTTCGCCCTTTTAGTTCTTAAAGCCTGGGGTCGGGTAGACCTTCGACTTTAGACCTTCGACCCCAAAAAAGCGACAC
>JAGBYS010000180.1 GCA_017628675.1 Tidjanibacter sp. | reverse complement strand
ATGTTGTCGCCCGCCTTGCAGAGCGAGGTCACAACAACCAGCTGTGCCGACATACCCGACGACACAGCCAACGCACCGACACCGCCCTCAAGAGCGGCAACCTTCTCCTCATAGGCACTCGAGGTGGGGTTCTGAAGACGGGTGTAGATGTTGCCCATCTCCTTGAGGTTGAAGAGGTCGGCCGCATAGTCGCACGAGGGGAACTCGTAGGCCGCGGTGGGATATATTGCCTGACCACGCGAGCAGGTAGCATCGCGATGGCGACCGGCGTGAATCTGAAGGGTCTCAAACTGTAATTTCTTCTCCATATTTATCTCGTTTTATATTACTAATCACACTATTACTCATCCCACGCTCTCCACCATACGCACCGCACAACAAAGCGCACAGAAGCGACAGAGAGTGAGAATTATTAAAAATTCTTAAAAACTCGTTAAGGTATTTAGTTTTAGGTCAGGGCCACATGGTGTGGCAAGAGGCGGGTGCGTAGCCCGCACAGGTCGGAAGGTGTGCCTAACGGCACATTCGCATAGCCATAATCACCACCATACGGCCACCATAAGTGGCAGTAGCAAAAGAGGAAATATTGGTCAAAAAGTTCATTTTCTCTCTGTAGTGATTATGTTTTCAATACAAAATTAGTAATTCTTCACCGAAATCGCAACACTCATCCAAAATATCACACTTTTCAGGTGTTCTTTTTTTGCTTAACGGGAAAAAAGATTACCTTTGTGGCATATTTTTGACACAGAAGAAACCATACACATCTTTGCTAAACTCCATAGCGCTATGAAGCAGGACAAAGTATTCGATACCAGCGTGCAGCTCCTCAAGTACAATGTGCTCAAAGAGGTAGTACGCAGCGCCTACGACGGCACACTCGACCGTGCATACATCGACATCCCCAAGAAAATTTCACCCGGACCCAAAGCAGAGCTCCGTTGCTGCATCTACAAGGAGCGCGCAATCCTCCAGGAGAGGGTGCGTATGGCCTGCGGTGGCGACAAAGAGAACCCCAATGTTGTGGAGGTTATCGACATCGCCTGCGACGAGTGCCCCGCAAAAGGTATTCTCGTAACGCCCGCCTGCCGAGGCTGTATCAGCCACGCTTGTAAGGATGTCTGCCCCAAGGATGCTATCAGCATTGTTGGCAAGCGCTCGGTCATCGACCACGACAAATGTATCGAGTGTGGCAAGTGTACCCAGGCTTGTCCCTATGGTGCAATCATCAAACTCTCGCGCCCCTGTATGCAGTCGTGCAAGGTGAAGGCCATCAGCATCGACTCGGAGCAGAAAGCTAAAATCGACAACGACAAGTGCATTATGTGTGGCCAGTGCGTAATCGCCTGCCCCTTTGGTGCAATGACCGATAAGTCGCTCCTTCTGGACATCATCGGAATGTTGCAGAATGCCGAGAAGGAGAACTACAAAGTATACGCCGTATTGGCTCCCGCAATCATCAGCCAGTGCCGCTACGGCCGCATTGAGCAGGTGGTTACGGCCATCAAGAAGCTTGGCTTCCACGATGTTGTGGAGGTGGCTATGGGTGCCGATGTAACACTCTACAAGGAGGCCCGCGAGTGGAATGAGAAGAAACTCCTGACCACCTCGTGCTGTCCTTCGTTCGTGAGGTTCATCGAGATCAACTTCCCCACCCTCACCCAGCACATCTCCCACACACCCTCGCCTATGATTGAGATCGCAAGGCTCATCAAGAAGAGCGAGCCCAATGCGAAGGTTGTCTTCATCGGCCCCTGCGCCGCCAAGAAGATGGAGTACACCCTGGAGAAGACGGGTGGTGCTATCGACTCCGTAATGTCGTTTGAGGAGCTCCAGGCATTCCTCGACGCTCGCGACATCGAGACCACCGAGCAGGAGGATACCCCTCTGAACAACGCCTCGTTCTATGGCCGCATCTTCGCTAAGGCAGGTGGTATCGTTCAGGGTCTTCTGGACCTCGCACTCGAGAGCGGCTACGAGGGTCTGAAGCCCGTCTATATGAGCGGTCTTGACGAGTGCCGCACCAACCTTGCAAAATTGAAGGTTGGCAAGAGCGAGTACAACTTCTTTGAGGGTATGATTTGCGAGGGTGGCTGCCTCAACGGCCCCTTGTGTATCAACCACGGCCCCAGGAATGTTGCCGATGTGGACAAGTACGGCAACGAGGCCAACGAGAAGAGCATCCACAACTCCGTGAAGTACTGGAAGAATGTGACCGGCGAGGAGTAGT
>JAGBYS010000179.1 GCA_017628675.1 Tidjanibacter sp. | reverse complement strand
GCCAGCACAATCACACCCGAGTTGGAGCCGAAGCCGTCCATCTCCGTGAGCAACTGATTGAGGGTATTCTCCCTCTCGTCATTACCACCAAAGCCCGCATTCTTACCCCTGGCACGGCCAATAGCATCAATCTCATCGATGAAGACAATGCAGGGAGCCTTCTCCTTGGCCTGTGAGAACAGATCTCTCACACGCGAAGCACCCACACCAACGAACATCTCCACAAAGTCGCTACCGCTAATGGAGAAGAAGGGCACATTGGCCTCGCCTGCTACAGCCTTAGCAAGCAGCGTCTTACCCGTTCCTGGAGGGCCTACAAGAAGTGCGCCCTTGGGAATCTTGCCACCAAGCTCGCGATACTTCTCGGGCTTGCGCAAAAAGTCCACAATCTCCATAATCTCCACCTTGGCCTCCTCGTGGCCGGCAACATCCTTGAAGGTTATGCGGTCCTTGCTATCCTTGTCGTAGATCTGGGCCTTGGACTTACCCACATTCATCACATTGTTCTGCTGGGCAGCACCGCGTCCCATAGAGCGGAACATCAGAATCATCACCACAAGGAAGAACACAAAGGGCAGCGCACCAATAATATCACGCCACAGGTTCGAGGGGTACTCGTAGGCGGGCTTGGGTACGCTCACACCATACTCCTGCTCCACCTCGGCCAGGTAGTCGTGGAAGGTTTCTAGGCTACCGATATTGTACTTGAACTGGTGACCCGTGGTGGGCAGCGAGCTATAGGTGGGCATCTGGCTATACTTGCCAATGGCCTCCTTGGTGAGGAAGATGTGGGCGGTCTTGTCGTTGACTACCTCAATCTTCTCCACGCTACCCTCAATTATCAGCTCCTCCACCTGAGCCCACTCGGCCTTGCGGGGCGAGCCCTCTTCACTAAAGAAGGTCAGCACCAAGAGGCCCAAAAGGAAAAAGCCCCAAAGGCTAAAGAGCCACTGGAGAGGACCCCTGCGGCGGCGTGGAGGCATCGAAGGGCGACCTCCTCCCATACCCTGATTGGGGTTATTGGGATTATTATTGTTCTTGTTTTCCATCTACTTTATGAGAAAAAAAATTTATGCACTAATAACCAACGCGACTTCGGGTGCTTTATTATACCTCTGGGCACTAAAAATCGCAGTCAAAACAAGCTATTTCGGTACTATCTCTCGGGGAGGGTGAGGCTACTCCTCGGACTCATAGCGAGTGGCGGGGGCGTCGGCCCAGAGCTGCTCGAGGCGGTAGTAGTCCCTCAGGGGGGTGAGGAAGATGTGGACCATCACATCCACATAGTCCACAGCCACCCACACGGCATTGGTCTTACCCTCTACCCTGCGAGGCTTCTCGCCCAACTTCTCCTCCAGCGCCTCAACGATTCCGTCGGCAATAGCATCTACCTGGGTGGTGGAGTCGGCGTTGCAGATCACAAACGCATCACAAATTGTACCCTCCAGCTCGCCCAAGTCGAGCGACACAATGTTGTGGCCCTTTTTGTCCTGAATGGCCGCAACGATATTTTCGATCAGTTTCTGTTTCATATATCTTCTCTATATTTTCTCTTAGAACTATTATCTCTCTTAAGAACCACAAAAGTACACATTTCGTTCCGATTATAACCCTTTGTGGCCACTTTTTTTGCCCACCGACTCAAGAATCGTATTGCGCAGGGCGGTGACGATGGTCTCCTTGGCGTAGGTACGCCTTACGCCCACCACGATTTTGCGCGAGGCAGCACCCTTTGCGAGCATCTTCACACGGCTGCGATTGGCCTCCGGAATATAGGGAAGAGCCATCTCGGGAATAATCGTAAGCATTGAGGTTGCATCCACAATCCTCATAACAGTCTCGAGCGAGCCGCTCTGGAGCGTATAGGGCAGTTCGTGGAGACGACCCGCACCACAGAGTTCAATCACCTGGTTGCGCAAGCAGTGGCCCTCAGCCATAAGGATGAGATCCTTGCCATAGATATCCTCAATCCTGAGGCTCGTGCGGGCCGAGAGCGGATTCTCGGGTGACACATAGGCGTAGAATCTATCGTCAAAGAGTTCCTGCTCTGTTATTCGCTCGGGGCAGGTGCCACCCGCCATAATCGCTGCATCCAACTCGTCGCTATCCATAGCCTTCACAATGTCGGGCGTAATCATCTCCCTGATTTCCAACTCCACATTGGGGTAACGGTCGGCAAAGTCGTGCAGGAACTGCGGCACCAAATAGGGGGCGATGGTGGGAATCACGCCCAAGCGCAACTTGCCCGAGATGCTTCCCTGCAGCTCTGCAACGCACTCTTTCACATTATTATAGGCCAGCAGAGCCTCCCTTGCCTTCTCGATGACGAGCAGTCCCACCTGGGTAGGCACAACGGGCTTCTTACTCCTGTCCAGGAGCGTCACTCCCAACTCCTCTTCGAGATTCTTAATCTGCATACTGAGCGAGGGCTGAGTCACAAAGCATATCTCGCTCGCCTTGGAAAAGCTACCACAATTGGCCACTGCCAAGAGGTATTCGAGTTGAATTATAGTCATAACTTATGATTTTTCGCAAAGTTATAAATAAAAATTGAAAGTTGAAAATCACCGTCACCACCAAACCATCCTCAACACCAAAAAAAATTACCTGCGAGAATCACTGGCTTAAATATTTTCAATAACCAACCAACTATTCGCTTTTGCAAAATGTCATTGAATGGCTAACCCTCGGTCGGTTACTAAAAAGCCTCACGACCATTAGG
>JAGBYS010000178.1 GCA_017628675.1 Tidjanibacter sp. | reverse complement strand
CCAGGGGTTGTGGAGCGAAGTCTGGTCACTACCCAGATCCACCTCTACGCCCTCATCGGCCAGGCGCTCCCAGAGGTCAACGATGTTGCCCTGGTAGGCAAGCGACACAACCTCCTTATTCTTGCGCGCCTCTGCAACACGAGCAAGCAACTCGTCGAGTGAGGTGTGTACCTCGTCAACCCAACCCTGCTCGTAGCGTTTCTGGACGGCTGCGGGGTTAATCTCTGCCACGATGCTCACAACACCTGCGATGTTGCCTGCCTTGGGCTGTGCGCCCGACATACCGCCGAGGCCCGCCGAAACGAACAACATACCGCCCAAATCCTTGGCGCCCTCCTTCATACGGCGGCGACCTGCGTTCAGCACGGTGATGGTGGTGCCGTGAACGATACCCTGGGGACCGATGTACATCCAGCTACCGGCGGTCATCTGGCCATACTGCGACACACCCAGTGCGTTCATCCTCTCCCAATCATCGGGCTTGGAGTAGTTGGGGATGACCATACCGTTGGTAATCACCGCTCTGGGAGCCTCGGGCGACGAGGGGAACAGACCCATAGGGTGACCCGAATACATCACCAGAGTCTGGTTTTCTGTCATCTCCGAGAGGTATTTCATTGCAAGCCTGTACTGCGCCCAGTTCTGGAACACCGCACCGTTACCACCATAGGTGATAAGCTCGTGTGGATGCTGCGCTACTGCCTTATCCAGGTTGTTCTGTATCATGAGCATCATTGCAGCAGCCTGAGGCGTGCGTGCGGGATACTCCTCGATGGGGCGAGCATACATCTCATAGTCGGGGCGCAGACGGTACATATAGATGCGACCATACTTCTCGAGCTCCTCGGCAAACTCGGGAGCCAGGGTTGCGTGGTGCCTCTCAGGGAAGTAGCGCAGCGCATTTTTAATGGCCAGCACCTTCTCCTCGCGGGTGAGAATCTCCTTACGCTTGGGGGCGTGGTTTACAGAGGTATCATAGGGTTTGGGGGCGGGAAGCTCCTCGGGAATACCCGCCCTTATATCTGCCTGAAACTGTTCAAGTGTCATAGTTCTTGTCTTGGTAAAAAAGTGGTTTCGATTAGTTGATTTTTGAGTTCACAATCTCGAGGATCTTCTTCTCCTGTGCCTCGGCAGCAGCGGCAATCTCGGCAGCCTCTGCAACCAGAGCCTCGGCCTTAACTCTATCCTTCAGACCTGCAGCGTTGATCTTCACATTGAGGAATGCGCCCAGAACAGCCGAGCGTGCAGCCAGAGCACCCACACCTGCATCGCTCACCGAGTTGGGATTACCCTCGGCGGCCATAGCCTCGGCAACCTCAAATGCTCGGAACGAAGCCTTCATAGTTTTCAGGGGCACCTCGGTGGCGTAGAGAGTTGCTTTCTCCATAGCCTCGGCCCTTGCGGCCTTCTCCTGGTCGGTGCCTTTGGGCATACCGAAGACGGCCATAATGCAGTTGAAGGCCTCGGTATCCTCATCCACGAGTGCAAGCAGCTCGTTCATAACTCTCTTGCCCTTCTCGGCCCAATCCGAGAAGAACTCCCAACGCTCATCCCAGCCGGGTTTGTGGGCCGAGAGGTTGGCAACCATAGTGCCGAGGGCTGCACCCAGAGCACCCATATAGGCCGAGATGGAGCCACCACCGGGGGCAGGCGACTCTCTGGAGGTCTCCTCCGCAAAGCCTTTGCAAGTAAGGTCAACGAGGCCCTTCTTGATATTATCTTTCTCGATGAGGCTCTCAACGATTTTCTCCTCGGGCTTGAAGGGGCAGAGCTCCGCAAGACCCATAGAGCGCACGGCGATATCCAGAATCTCCTGGTCGGTGATGCCGAGCGAGCGCTGCTGCTTCCTCAGGAAGTACTTACCTGCCTCAAGGAGTGCCGAGCGGGGAACAAGGCCCACAATCTCGGTACCGGTAACCCTCACGCCACGAGCGGCTGCCGCACGGCAAACCTCCTCAAAAGCGATGTGAAGAGGTGTGGCAGCGATATCGGTAATATTCATTGACACCTGTGCAATGCCATACTCCTCGATAAACCAGCCGATTGCCTTGCAACCCTTCAGGGTGCCGGGAATCATAATGGTCTTGCCATTCTCGTCCTTGAGAATCTTGCCCCCGATGGGTTTATCCCTCATAGGACGGCCCTTCTCACGAACATCAAATGCGATGGCGTTGGCCCTGCGGGTCGAGGTGGTATTGAGGTTGAAGTTCACGGCAATAAGGAAGTCCCTTGCGCCCACAACGGTTGCACCACTGCGTGCGGCCTGCTCGGTCCACTCGCCACCGCCAAAGTCGGGCATCTCCTCGGGCTGGGTGATGCGCTGCTGCAGGGCCTCATACTCGCCCTTGCGCACAACGGCCAGGTTCTTACGCTCGGGCCTCAGTGCGGCACTCTCGTAGCAGTAGGTGGGGACCTTGAGCTCCTCGGCAATGCGTTTAGCCAACGCGCGAGCCATCTCGGCACACTCCTCCAGAGTCACACCTGCAACGGGAACCAAGGGGCACACATCGGTAGCACCAATACGGGGGTGCTCACCGTGGTGGTAGCGCATATCGATCAGCTCGGAAGCCTTTTTCACACCCTGGAACGCAGCCTCCACAACAGCCTCGGGCTCACCCACAAAAGTCACAACCGTGCGGTTGGTTGCCTTGCCGGGATCCACATCCAGAAGTTTCACACCCTCAACAGCCTCAATGGCGTCGGTAATCTGTCGGATAACCTCCATATCGCGGCCCTCGCTGAAGTTAGGCACGCACTCAATAATTCTTTTCATAGTGAATAAAGTAGTTTTTTATGGTTATTAGTAAATCGAAAATTTCTCCTCTTCGGCTCACGCACACTCGCGCGCGAGCATACAATTCTCAAAGATAGAAATTTTTTCCCGAAACTCCTCCATCGGCTGAAACATTTTTCACACAAAACGGGTAAAATTTTCGCTCGCGCGTATAATATGACATAGATGTTTTGCAGTTCCGAAAAAAATCCATACCTTGCAAGTCTGAAAACCATTTAAACTTATGAAAAGGATAGCACTATTAATCTACTTGACCACTTTTGCAATTGCAACAGCGCTGGCAGTACCTGCCAAGCGCGGCAAGATGCAGCACACACAGAGCGACGGCACCGTCGTTACCTTCGAGGTTGTGGGCGACGAGTTCAGCAACCACCTGTTGGTTGACGGCCTCTACACCGCAGTACAGGATGGCGACGGCGATCTCTGCTTTGCGGCCTTCGAGAACGGCTACATCAAATCCTCGGGTGTGAAGATT
>JAGBYS010000019.1 GCA_017628675.1 Tidjanibacter sp. | reverse complement strand
TCATCCTCGACGAGAGTGCCGGCGTTGAAGTCAATCCAGCCCTTCTTGAACTCATAGAGTCGGGTGTTGGTCGAAATCTTCATTGTGGGAACAAAACTACCAAAGGGGGTGCCTCGGCCAGTTGTGAAGAGCACCATCTGACATCCGCTCAGGGCCAATGCCGATGAGGCAACAAGGTCATTGCCAGGTGCTTGCAGCAGATTGAGGCCACGCCTAATGACGGGGTCGGTGTAGGAGAGAACATCCACAACCGTGCCCGCGCCGCCCTTCTGCACACAGCCGAGCGACTTCTCCTCAAGGGTGGTAATACCGCCATTCTTGTTACCCGGCGAGGGGTTCTCGTAGATGGGTTGGTTGTAGCTCTTGAAGTAGCCTTTGAAGTCGTTTATGAGGCATACGGTCTGGTCGAAAATATCCCTGCTCTCTGCCCTGTCCATAAGGATTGTTTCGGCGCCGAACATCTCGGGTACCTCGGTGAGAATCGTTGTGCCGCCCTGCGAGATGAGCCAGTCGGAGAAGAGGCCCACAAGAGGGTTGGCAGTAATGCCCGAGAAGCCGTCGCTACCGCCACACTTAAGACCTATTTTGAGCTTCGCAAGGGGTTGTGGGGTGCGCTTGTCGCCACGGGTGAGCTCCACAAGCTCGCCACACACCTTCACGCCCTCCTCAATCTCGTCATCAACCTCCTGTGCCACGATGAATCGCACACGCTCGGGGTCCCAAGTGCCAATCTCTTTCTGGAACTCGCTCACCTGGTTGTTCTCGCAACCAAGACCAAGCACGAGGATGGCACCTGCATTGGGATGATGAACCATAGCGGCCAGTGCTCGGCGTGTATTGCGGTGGTCATCACCGAGTTGCGAGCAGCCGTAGGGGTGGCTGTAGACCCTCACATCGTCAAGATGGGAGCAGTCCATCTCCTCCCTCACACGCTTGGCAATGGCCTCGGCCTGACCATTTACACAACCTACTGTGGGGATGATCCACAACTCGTTGCGGATGCCCATATCCCCATTCTTCCTCTCATAGCCCATCACCATTCTATCGTCTGATGGGTACTCCTTGGGGGCAATCTTAGGGGTGTAGGTGTAGGTAATCTCGTCGGAGAGGTTGGTCTTGATGTTGTGGGAGTGTATCCACTCGCCCTTCTGAATGGGGCGTGTGGCGTGACCTATGGGGTAGCCATACTTGATGACATCCTCACCCTCGGCCAGATCCCTCAGGGCCACTTTGTGACCCTTGGCGATAGGCTCTCTGAGTGTGACGCTCTGGCCACCCACCTCGATAACCTCACCCTCGGCAAGGTCGTCCAAGGCGATAGCCACATCGTCGGCCTCGTTTATTTTTAGGTATCTTTTCATACTTTTTTGGCGACAAATTACAACATTTTCTTAAGCGCTGCGGCCATACCATCGGCAAGAATCATCTTCACATAGTCGGCGGCCTTCTCCACAAAGGGAGCAACCTCTGTGAAGTCCACGGTCCAGATGTTGCGGTTCTCAACGATTGCCTTGACGGTGGCGTCAATATCGTTGTTGTTCCACACCTTGCGGATGAAGTCGATGTGCTCGGGGGTATCGTCGGGCTCGAAGGCTACGGTGCCGCTATAGAGGGTCAGAAGGGCTGCAAAGGTGAACATCTCCTTCTCGGCCACCTTGCCCGCCTTGTTCCAATTATCGAGCACGGTGGGGAAGTTGCGGGTCTCCCATTTGGAGAGCGAGTTGAGGGAGATGGTCTTGAGCATATGGCGGATGTAGGGGTTGTAGAAACGCTCCAGAATACCTGCCGCAAACTCTTTCAGCTCGGCCTGATCCTCCTCAATCATAGGGATGACCTCCTCCTCGACCATTGTGTTGATGAACTTCTCCAGGTCGGGGGTGTTGAATGCGTCCATAACGGTCTCGCAACCCATCTGAAGACCGATGGGTACCATACCGGTGTGCGAGCCATTGAGGATGCGCACCTTCTTGTCGCGGAACTGCTTGATGGTGGGCATAAAGATTACGTGGAGACCCGCCTTGTCCAGAGGTAGACGGCGCTGCACCTCCTGGTAGCCGGGGCCACCGATAGCCCAGAGGTGGTAGAACTCGGCCTTAACCACGAGGTTGTCGTTGAAGCCAATCTCCTCCTTGATCTCGTCGATATTCTCACGGGGGAAGCCGGGAACGATGCGGTCCACCAGAGTGTCGCAGAAGTGGCAGTGGTTCTCCACCCAAGCGATGAAATCCTCGCCCAGCCTGTTGTACTCGGCGTGGCGGAGCACATACTCCCTGAGGGTCGAGCCGTTGTTCTCGATGAGCTCACAGCAGATGATGCAGAGGCCCTTGGTGGGGTCGCCCTCGAAGTGTTTGAAACGCTTGTACAGAAGAGCGGTCATCTTTGCGGGGTAGCTCTTGGGGGGCAGTGCCCACAGGTCGTCGCCCTCCTCGTAGCGGATGCCCGCCTCGGTGGTGTTCGATACGGTGGCCTCCAACTCGGGCGAGAGGAAGATACGCTCGTAGGCCTGGTAGTCGGTATAGGGGTTGATGGCGCACTGCACGCTCTTGACCAGGCGAATATCTTTGACGGGCTGTTTGTCCTTCACACCCTCGAGGTAGACGTGGTAGAGGCAATCCTGACCCTCCAACATCTCGGCCATACCCTTGTCGATGGGCTGAACGATGGCCACGCCGTGGTTCATCACGCCGGCCTCGTTTGCCTTGTCGATCTGCCAATCCACAAATGCGCGCAGGAAGTTACCCTCGCCAAACTGGAGAATCTTAATGGGAAGAACGGGTTTCTCTACATTCTGTTTATTTAGTTCCTTGATAGCCATAGTAGTCGTTGTATTTAGGGGTTAAAACTTAAAGAAATTCTTTGCGTTGTTGTAGCAGATGTCCTCCACCATCTTGCCGATGAACTCCAGCTCACTTGCGGGCAGCAGACCCTGCTCCACATCGTTACCCAGCAGGTTGCAGAGGGTGCGACGGAAGTACTCGTGACGGGGG
The DNA here is from genome assembly GCA_017628675.1 of Tidjanibacter sp. GTDB lineage: Bacteria > Bacteroidota > Bacteroidia > Bacteroidales > Rikenellaceae > Tidjanibacter. The sequence goes on along the minus strand of JAGBYS010000019.1, from coordinate 11,526 downwards.
TAGGAGAGGAAGCTACGGCTGTCTGTGAGCATACCCACAAAGCGGCTCAACAGACCCAGCAGCGAGAGGGCATTCATCTGTTTCTCCATACCGTCCTTCTGATCGAGGAACCACCAACCGCTACCAAACTGAATCTTGCCGGGGCCGTACCTTCCGTCCTGGAAGTTGCCGAGCATTGTGGCAATCATCTCGTTGTCGCGGGGGTTGAGGTTGTAGATGATGGTCTTGGTGAGTTTGTCCTCACGGTCCAGAAGGTCGAAGAATTTGGACATATTTTTTGCCACCGTAAAGTCGCCGATGGAGTCGAAACCCGTGTCGGGGCCGAGCTGGCGGAACATACGGCTGTTGTTGTCGCGAATGGCGCCGTAGTGGAACTGCTGTGTCCAACCGCTTCGGTGATCCATAATGGCAAACTCAACCATCATTGCGGTCTTGTACTTGCGAATCTCCTCGGGCGAGAGCTGCTCACCGCCATAGACTCTCTGGAAGAGGCGCTCAATCTCGGCGTGAGTGTAGTCCTCGGCATAGAACTCCTCGATGCCGTGGTCCGACAGACGACAGCCTACGCTCTCGAAGAAGTCGTGGCGCACCTGCAGGGCGGCGATAACATCGTCAAACGACTTGATCTCCACACCGCTCACCTCCGAAAGGCGGTCGATGTAGGCGCGGAAGTTGGCAGGATTATCAACAGCCATAGCCTTGTCGGGCCTCCAGGTGGGGAGCATCTTCACGCCGAAGTTGTCCTTTGCGGTCTTGATGTGGTGCTCGAGCGAATCCACGGGGTCGTCGGTGGTGCAGACGGTCTCCACATTGTAGTGGAGCATCAGGCCGCGTGCGGTCCTCTCGGGGGTCTGCAACATTGCGGTGCAGTGGTCGTAGATCTCGCGTGCTGTCGAGGGGTTGAGGAGCTTGTCCACACCAAAGGCGGTCTTGAGCTCCAGGTGGGTCCAGTGGTAGAGGGGGTTGCGCATAGTGTAGGGCACAGTCTCAGCCCACTTCTCGAACTTCTCCCAGTCGGAGGTATCTTTGCCTGTGCAGTAACGCTCATCTATACCATTGGAGCGCATAGCACGCCACTTGTAGTGGTCGCCCTCGAGCCAGATTTTCGAGAGGTTCTCGAACTTGTGGTCGGAGGCTACATACTCGGGGATGAGGTGGCAGTGGTAGTCGATGATGGGCATCTTGGCTGCGTGCTCGTGGTAGAGCCTCTGGGCCGTTTCGGTCTGCAGCAGGAAGTTTTCGTCGTTAAACTGTTTCATAGTTTTTGGTTTTTTATGTTGTTAGTTTTTATATGTCTGGATTTTCGCACCATAAAATTACAAAAAAATGTTGGCTTTCCATAGAAAAACTCACATATTGTCACTTTTTTTCCTCACAATCATCTTTATTCTAAAGATGCGCCCCCAAAAACAACCCGAGGGCCGCTCTTCGGAGCAGCCCTCGGGGGGAATAATGTTTCTCAAGCAGGGTAGCCTACTTGGTGTAGGTGTAGCTGATCGAGAAGAGGTTGATACCGCTATTGCCGCTGTAGATGTAGATCTTCGAGCCTGCAACTGCAGTGGTGCAATCTACCTCAAAAATCTGGGGTACACCAGTCTTATCGGGGGTGTCCAACGAGGCAACCTCGGTGTCGTCAACAACAACCTTCAAAGGACGCGAGGTGTCGCCCGAGCTGATAGCCTCAAGTTTGAGAGTACCTGCAGCGGGAGCGTCAAATACAATCACTGCCTTGCCGGTGTTGCCGGTGCCACCAAACTGTACACGGGTGGTCTTCTCGCCGGCGGCGTTGTTGTTCTGACCGAACTTGAACTTACCACCGCCAAGAATGAACTGCAAACCGTCGTAGGTGAAGCCGTCGGCATCAATCGAGAGGTTGCCACCTGCGGTCATCTTGGTAGTAACGAAAGCTGCATCGATATTGCCGGTGTCGCTTGCGCAACCGTTTACCCAGATGTCGTCGAAGGCTGCGTGGCCCCACGAGATGGTCTGCTCCTGGGGAGCGGAAACATAGGTGTACTCAATTGCGTAGAAACGCAAGCCACCCGAAGGATAGATATAGACGGTCTGACCTGCGGCCTCGATGTCATACTCAACCCAAGTGGGAGTTGCGTGGCCACCGGGCTGCTCCATAACTGCGCCCTCTTCGCCAACCTGTACTTTCACAACGCGGGTGAGGTCCTCAGTGCCGGTGCAACTAACCTTAACCCTCAGCGTACCGTTAGCGGGTGCGGTGAAGGAGAAGCAACGCTGGGTGATCGAACCACCTCCGTTGGGCTGCAGATAGTTACCAACATCCTCATTGAGGTAGCCACGGATGTTCTTGCCACCTGCAACAACCCTCAGGCCGTCAACGGTCACATCCATATCGGTCGAGCCGTCGCTACCCAGAGGAGCGAGCCAATCGAATACCTCGGTCTCCCAGATGGTGTCCGAGAAGTTCCACGAGAGGGTAACCTCGCCACCTACAACCACCTTGTTGATCTGGAGGGTAGCAGTGCCGGCCTCCGAGGGGAGATATTTGCTCGAGGTAGCCACGGGAATGGCAACAACCTTCAGCTCATACTCGCCTACGCCCAGAGCAGCAACCTCCTCTGCGGGAATCACAAACGAAGTCTCGGTCTGCTCGGTCTTGGCACCACGCCAAGTGATCTCGTAGTGGTCGGCGTTCTCAATAGCTGCCCACGAAGCGGTAACAGCCATTGCGGTGCCCTCGTCAACCTTGCGATTGTCGAACGACACGGCGGGAGCCTTCAGAGCGGCTGCTACTGCATCGGGAGTCAGATCCTGGGTCCACTCAACAGACTTGAGGGTCACGCCACCTGCGGCCATAACATAGATATTATTCTCACCCTTGAGGTCGCCAAGGAGCACCTTGTGGGGCTCGCCATCGGCCAACAGGGTGTAGCGGTCGCCACCGGCCAATACCTGTACGCCCTCAACACCATTTGCACCCTCGGCGGTCACGACAACGGCGCCGTAGCCACTTGTGAGAATACCAACAGCACCATAGAGGGGCTCGCCTGCAGTGTCAACCATACCTGCCTCTGCGAAGTAGATACCCTCGCCAAGCAGAATCTCGCTGGGAGCCTCTGCCGAAGCGTAGATGCGGGCATTGCCGATGATGGTGGTCTTCGAGAGAACCTCGCCGTCGTAGATAGCCTTAGCGGTGAAGTCCCAGGTGTAGGGCTCTGCTACAACCTCGAGCTCGGTAGCCCTCACGGGAGGCTCGGGAATAGCAGCGTTCCACCAGCGGGGGTCACCGGCCTGTTTTGCGGCGATGTCGCTTGTGTTGTTCAGGTAGAGTTTGCCTGCGCCGGAGCTCTGGCAGGGGTCTGCCTCCAGGAGTGCGCCACCCTCAGCAAGGGCTGCAGCCTCATCGAAAGCAGCGCCTGCAACGGTTGTAGCGGCCGAAACAAACCAGCCTGCACCCACATTATAGAAGTAGTTGCCCGAGCAAACGGGAGCGTTAGAGTCGGAGGAGTTGCGCACAAGGCGTACGAACTCGGCACCGGGGGTCTCGCCGTCGCTATACTCGTTCAGGAAGACATTCTTGGTACAGAGAATCGACTCGGGAGTGGTCTTGGTCCTCACACCGAAGATACCTGCGGTATTCGACGAGGTCTTGGTGGTGGTCACGAAGTTGAAGGTACAGTTCTTAACCTCCACGAGGCCCGAGTCGGCGCTGTCGCTCACCCTCAGGAAGGTACGAGCACAAGCGTAGAAGGTCGAGTTCTTAACAACAATCGAGGGGTGAACGCCATTACGAACATCGATGAAGTCACCACCAACACTACCGTAGGGGTTTACATCGTGTACATAGCAACCATCAATCAGAAGACTGCCGCAATCAGCACCCGCTACATTGTTGTAATAAAGACCCTTGGTGTAGCCGTAGATCTCGCAATTAACGAGCTCAAAAGCATCCATAGCAGCCTTTGCGGTGAGGATGTGACCCTTGCTCTCGGCACCCTCAACGGTGTAAACTGCGCCGTCGAGAACGAGGTCCTCAAGGTGAATGGTGGTCACAACGCCCGAGGGCTGAATGTCAAGACCGGTCACGATGGGTTTCTTGCCGTCTGTGGTGGGCTCACCAACGAGCCAGAGGTTGCAACCAATGGTGGCAACGCTGGGAAGGTCGTAAGGCATACCGTCGTTGTAGGTCAGCTTGAGCTTAACATCACCAATGGTGCCGGTGATTGCGTTCACGATAGCATCAACCGAGCTTACGGTGTTGAAGCCCTCGCTGCTGGGACGGGTGAAGGCGGTGATGCTACCGCGGTTGCAAGCCTTACCGTAGATAAGGGTGAGCTTGTAGTCGGTGCAAGCGTCCAGTTCGCCAGCGGTGGCGGTGCGGGCTGCAATCATCTCTGCCGTGAGGGCAACATCCACACTCTTCTTGGAGCTATCCGATACGGGAGTAGCGCGCAGGGTGGTAAGGTCTGCTGCATCCTCACCCTCGTTCCAGGCAATGGTGATGCTATTTACGGTACGCTCGGTAACGGTCAGCTTGAACGACGAGCGAACCGCCGAGGTTGCGAAGGCCTCCTCGAGGTAGGTCCACTTGGAGTCCTCGATGTTCTCGGCGTGGCCTTTAATGCGTACAAAGTAGCTTTTGTCCACCTCAAGACCGCTCACAATGTGGGGAATCTCGGTGATGTTGGTCTCTACTTTTGCGGGCTCCACAGCGTCGTAGTTGGGTGCCAGAGCAACCTCTTCGCCGCTCTCCTGGTCGATGCCGGTCTCGGTTGACTCGAATACCTCAACTGTGTAGTAATCGGTGCCCTGCATTGCATCCCAGGTGAGCTTCACATCAGTACCTACGGATGCAACGATTTCTGCTTCGAGATTGGTGGGGGCAAGGCAACGATTCAGGGAGATGTTGTCAACAACCTCTGCGGGGTCGTTGGCACAGCCCGTCATAGCCACTGCCATCGAAGCAAAAAGTGCTATATTCTTAATAAACTTTTTCATATCTTTCCTTATTACTTATCAATATTATAATAGGTAAGCTGTCATTAGTAACCAAAATCGTTCACCAGCGAACCCTGCGAATTGATGATGGTTGCCTGGAAGATGGGCCAGTACATATGCTGGTTGGGATCGGCGGTGTAGACGGTCGAAGCCCTCTCCTCGGTCTGACCATCGGTGTCTTTTGTGAGGTATGCACCCTTCTTGTTCCACTCGTCGCCCTCGGGAGCTACGCGCTCGCCCTCAAGGCCGTAGAACTCGATGGTGTTGCCAACCTCGCGGTACCATACATCACCCTCGGGGTTGAGGAATGCATAGTCGCCACTGAGGCTCTTCAGGTCGCGGTAGGCTGCAATCGACTCGTCGAGTTTGTCCTTGAGCATATTCCAGCGAATAAGGTCGCCCTTGCGCAGGAACTCGCCCACGAACTCGAGCTTACGCTCCAGAACGATTGCCTCAAACATAGCCTCCTTGTTGCCCAGAGCAGCTACATAGCTTGCAGCGTCGCTGCCGGTAGCCCTCTCGCGTACCTCCAGGAGGTAGCCTTTGGCTTTGTCCAGCTGGCCGAGCTCGTTGGCAACCTCAGCAGCCATCAGAAGGATATCCGAGTAGCGCATAACCACGGGTTTTGCACCATCGTCGTTACCGCCCGTGAAGGGCTGTTTCTCCATCCACTGGAAGCGATATTTGCCGAAGTACCAGTTCTCGATACCTGCGGGCTCGATAACATTGTCCTGCTCATACTTGAAGTTTACGCACGAGATGTCACGACGCTGGTCGTTCTTCTGGTAGTCGAAGAAGAGGGTGGGGGTGGGGCCTACGGCACCTGCCATATTCTTACCCTCAACATAGGAGCGGATTGCGAAGGTGTAGTTCCAACGGCCACGAGCGTCGCCAAATGGAATCACAAACAGGTTCTCCTTGCCGGCCTCGATGTCGAAGTTGTTGAAATCTCTCCAGAGCTGCTCATAGCTCTTGTAGAGGCTTGCCGAGCCGCTCGAGATAACCTCCTCGAGTTTCTCGAGAACCTTGGGGTAGAGGACCTCTTTGCTCAGCTCAGCGTCGCTCGACAGGCGGATGCTACCAGCGTCGCCGGTGCCAACCATACCCTCCTCGGGACGGAGTGCGTAGCCCGAAGCGGCCAGAGCGATACGAGCATAAAGACCATTTGCAAAGGCCTTGTTCACACGGTCGGTGGTCATCGTAGCAGCGGTGGTTGCGGGCCAGGGAAGATAGCCGGCAGCCTCCTCCAAGTCGGCCAGGATCTGTTTGTAGATCACATCGCGGTCGGTCTTGGGCAGATAGATAGTCTCCGAGTTGATGGGCTCAAAGCGTGCGGGAACATCGCCAAAAGCCTTCAGCAGCTCATAGTAGAGGAAAGCACGCAGGGTGAGCGACTCGCCCAAGAGGTAGGCCATATCGGCTTTGTTCTCGATGTCGCCAAATTTCCTCAGGCCACTGATACAGATATTTGCGCGCTCGATACCGGCGTAGATCTCATTGTAGGGACCATTGTCGAGGTTGAGCTGTGCGTTGTTGACGGTGATGGCATAGGTTGCAATCTCCGATTTGTTGTCGATGGTGGTCGAAACATACCACTCGGCATCGGTGTTGAAACCATACCAGGGAAGGAAACGACCTCGGTAGTTGTTGGTGTGACCGAAGGTCTCCGAGATCGAGAATACATTATACTCTGCCAAAGTATAGTTCGAGAAGACAACAGACTCGTCGAATGCCGACTTGGTCTCGCTGTCGAGGCTACACGAGAAGAGTGTAGTCGAGAGGGCAATCAAAAGTATGTATGCAATTTTTTTCATTTCTTTCATCGTTTTTTAGAGGTTTAGAAAGTCAGATTCACACCTACTACAACGCCTCTGCTCTTGGGGTATGCCGAGTAGTCAACACCGGGAGTAAGAGGAGTAGCACGACGAGTATCTACCTCGGGGTCGAAGCCCGAATAGCTGGTCAGAAGGAAGAGGTTGGTGCCCGAAACATAGAGTCGGAGGTTCTCAACGCCAATCTTCTGAGTGAGCTCTTTGGGAATGGTGTAGCCCAGAGTTGCACTTGTCAGACGCAAGAACGAACCATTCTCAACGGCTGCATCGCTAAATACGGCGTTGCCGATGAAGGGCGAGCCTGCCTTACCCTCGTTGAGGGCTGCAAGAGCCTCGGGATCGGTGATGAACTCACCGGTAGCCCAATCGATGTTGGTCCAGCGCTGATCGGTGGACATCGACGAGAGCAGGTTACGGTTGTGATACTTACGAGTCGAAGTGAACTCAATGAGGTTTGCATTATAGATCTGGTTGCCCAGAACGGCATTGAAGTTTGCCGAGAAGTCGAAGTTGCCCCAGTAGCCCGAGATGATCAGACCACCGGTCCAGTCTGCCAGAGCGTTGCCGATGACGGTCTTGTCTGCAACGGTCAGTTTGCCGTCACCCTCCATACCGACAACATTACCCTCCTCGTCGAGAACCTCAACGGTGGGCTGGTCTTTGTACTTGCGAGCGCCGGGCCTGAGGTAGGTCGAGCCGATGATGTCGGAGCAGTCTACGACGCCCTCTTTCAGCTCCCAAGCGCCATCTACATAGTTGAAGTCGTCAACGGTGTAGTAGCCGTCGCTGATGTAGCCATACATATTGCCCAAGGGCTGGCCAACCTCAACAACATAGTCGGTACCGATCTCGGTCGAAGCCCACATACTCTGCGACTCGATGCGATCCAGACCACCGAGGGTCACAACCTTATTGCGGTTGTAGGATGCGTTGGCCGAGATGGTCAGACCTGCGTTCTTGGTCTGGAATACGGTGTAGTTGATGGTTGCCTCGAAACCGTTATTCTGGGTCTCACCCATATTGCGATACTGGTTTGCGTAACCACTACCTGCGGTGGGGAACTGAATCAGAAGGTCCTTGGTGTTGTTCTTGTAGTACTCTACCGAACCGCTGACCTTACCACCCAGCAGCGAGAAGTCCAAACCGAGGTTGTGCGAAATGGTGGTCTCCCATTTCAGATCGGGGTTGGGCATAGTGTTGCCTGCCGACCAGTAGGTCACGCCCTGCGAAATCCAGGTGGTAGCGTTGGCCTTGAAGGTCTGGAGGGTCTGGCCCGAGGGGATGTTGTTGTTACCTGCGGTACCGTAGCTATAGCGCAGCTTCAGGTTGTCAAGAACCTCGATATCCTGGAGTGCGGGGAGCTCCGAGAGGCGTACTGCTACTGCAGCCGAGGGGAAGTAGCCCCAACGGTTGGCGCCGAGGAACTTCGACGAACCGTCGGCACGCATAGTAGCCGAAGCCGAAACGATACCTTTCCAGTCGTAGTTTACACGGCTGAAGAACGAAAGGAGTTTATCGTCGGGGTTGTAGTACTGGTTGGTAGAAACAGCAGTACCCGAAGCCATAAAGTTCCAAGCCATATCTGCGTCGAAGAAGGTGGGAAGACCCTCAACCCAAGCAGTGAGCTTGTTGGAGTTGGTGTAGAGGTACTCCTGACCTACCAGAACATCCAGTTTGCTATCCTCCCAATCCAGAGCCTCACCAATGTTGTAGTGGAGGGTGTTGGTATTGCGGAGTTTAGTGCGATCGTAGTCGGTATACTGGGTTGCGGGCTGACCCTTGAGGGTAGCGTTGTTGTTCACATAGTAGGTGGTAAGACCATAGAACCTATTGTCGCCCTGTGCGTAGCTATCCAAACCACCGTCAACCTTCAGAGTGAGGCCTTTGGCGAGTTTGAGGCTAACGGCACCGTTCACATTCCAGTTCTGACGGCTGCGCTTGGAGTCGTTGTCTGCAACCGACAGCATAGGAGGAGCGTTGTCACCATAATCCTCCTCGAGGTCGCTGTTCTCAACGGAGCTCTCCAGGGGGATGGGGGTGTAGCCGATGGCGTGTTTCAGACGACCGTTGCCGGATGTCGAACCGCTATCGTTCACCGAGTTGGCGCCACTGCCACGAACCTGGGTGTCCGAGAAACGCACCGAGAAGTCAAACGAAACCTTCTTGTTGGGTTTGAATTTGGTCTTCAGGTTGAGGTTGTCACGAGTGTAGCTCGAGCCCTTCATAATGGCGTTGTCGCCCATATGGGAGAAACTTGCAGTCCAGCTGAACTCTTTGCTGCCGCCCGAGAGGGAGATGTTGTGGTTGTTGGTGGTACCCTGATTGCCGAATACCTGTGCTACATAGTCGTTCTTGGGCTGACCGGTGTAGAGGTCAATGTCGCAGAACTGACCGAAGTAGGGCTGATAGTCACCCTCCACTCTGTCGCGAATCATAGCCAGCTCATACTGCAACTTCACGAACTCCTCGGTGTCGAGGGTGGTGAGTGCATCTTTGTTGGCGATGCTCTTCCAACCGGTGTAGCCGTTGTAGCTCACCGAGAGGCGGCCTTCGCCACCGCTCTTGGTGGTCACGATGATAACGCCGTTTGCACCACGCGAACCGTAGATGGCGGTCGAGAAGGCGTCCTTGAGCACGTCGATGCTCTGGATGTCGCTCGAGGGGATGTCGTTGATGCTCTCAACGGGGAAGCCGTCAACGATGTACAGAGGCGAGGAGTCCTGGGTGATGGAGCCGCCACCACGAACGCGGATCTTGATGTCTGCGTCGGGGTCGCCCTCGGTGGTTGTTACCTGCACACCTGCCATCTTACCGGAGAGAGCCTCCGATACGCTGGTCACGGGCTGCGAGGCGATAGTCTCGGCTCCTACCGAGGCAACCGAACCGATAAGGTCTTTCCTCTGAACTGTGGCGTAACCCACCACAACCACATCCTCCATAACCTCTGCGTCACTCTCGAGAGTGATTTCGAAGTAGGTGCGGTTGCCGATTGCCACCGTCTGGTCCTGCATACCGAGGTACGAGAATACCAGTTTCTGCTGCGGAGCGTTGGGGACATTGAGGCTCCAATCGCCCGATACGCCGGTTGTCGTACCGTTGTTGGTGCCGTCAACAACAACAGACGCACCAATGATTGGCTGGCCTGCTGTGTCCTTAACAATACCGCTAACCTTCTGAGCTTCCGCTACAAGAGTGAAGCTCAAACCCAAAATAAGTAGGGTGAACTTTCGTGTAAAGTTTCTCATGGTTTTTTTGGTTAATTGTTAGTGAAATTTATTGGTTGATTGTTTTGTTGTAGCCTTTTTTAGCACTCCTGTGGATGCTGCTTGCTGTGTTGAAGAAAATGTGTTTTAGGTCGAAAAAAGTGTTATATGTGCAAATTTAGGAAAATTACTTTGTAATTCAAAGCGTTTGACGGATTATTTGTCATTTCCCATCAATCGCTCATACTCCATCGAGGCCCAGATGAAGGGGCCTACACCTTTGCAATCGTTCTCGATGATGGGCTCCGAGAGGTAGTAATCGAAGTCGCCTTTGCGGTTCTGCTTGCCACCCAATCCGCCCACCGCACAGCAGTCGATCATTGAGATAGTGTGGTCCTGATTCTCCCTCATAAAGCGCCTTACGAATTTTTTGTAGATCTCCGTGGCAGTTGCCTGATAGTCAGCAGAAAGCACACCGATGCGTGTACCTTTGAGCATCGCGTAGATGAGCATAATCGAGCCTGTGGACTCCTGGTAATTTCCCTCCCTTTCGGGGCAGTCCATCACCTGATACCACATACCGCTCTTGGGGTCGGCAAAGGCGGGAATTGTCTTGTAGATGTGGTCCAAAATTGCGGTGAGATTCTCTCTCCCTGGAGTACTCTCGGGCATAATGTCGAGCACCTCCACAAGGGCTACCGTATACCAGCCCATTGCTCTGAGCCAGGCGTGCTCGCTCTGGCCCGTGGTCTTGTCGCACCAGAACATCTCCTTCGAGGAGTCCCAGGCGTGGCGGAAGAGTCCTGTTGCTGGGTCGTAGGTCTTCTGGGCAACGAGTGTGAATTGGTGAACGATATCCTGCCAGCCGTGCTCGGCCTCCTCAGGGGTGGCGTAGCGAACGAGGTATTCGGCCTTGAAGGGCTCTGCCATATAGAGGCCGTCGAGCCACATCTGGTTGGGGTAGGCCTTCTTGTGCCAATAGCCACCCTCGGGTGTGCGAGGTTGTTCGCAGAGCTGACGCCACAGCAGGTCGATGGCCTTCAGGTAGCGCTCCTCGCCCGTGAGGTCATAGGCTCGGTAGAGGAGTCTTCCGGGGCAGATGTGGTCCAGGTTGTAGTTGGAGAGTTTGTAGGTCACGATGCTCTGGCCATCCTCGGCAACCATCCTCTCGAGCCACGAGAGTGCGTAGCGGGTGTAGCTCTCCTGGTTGTATGTTTCGCCCGCATCCATAATTGCAAGTAGCTCAAGACCAGTGGTATAGTTCCACTTAGGCTTGCTCACCCCATCCATTGTGATGGCGTCGGGAATACGGCTCATCTCACTCTCCACCATTCTCACCGAAAGGGGCTCCGAACTTCGGATTTTAGGAACCTTGCGCTCGGCATTACAGGCTACAATGATGGGTAAGACGGCCAGTGTGAGAAGTAAGGTTGTTAGTCGTTTCAGAGTGTCGTAGGGTTAGTGTACGGGGGTAAATTCGAGTCCTGGAACGCCCGTCTTGAGGCTCCACTCGAGGGCCT